>WGDF01000308.1 GCA_015493405.1 Flavobacteriaceae bacterium | reverse complement strand
CTGGTTAAATTAGCAGGAATAGACTTACTTGACGCGACATTATTATACATATAATTACCCAGACTGGCTCGTGTACTGACCGATAGATCAAAGTTTTTATAAGAAAAAGTTGAACTTAAGCCCATCAAAACATCGGCAAAAGGGCTACCCATATAGTATTTATCTTTATTGTTGATAATACCATCTTTATTGCGGTCGACATATACACCTTCTATAGGTTTTCCATCAGCATCATAGACTTGTTGATAGACGTAAAATGAATAAGGAATTTGGCCTTGAGTATGAATTTGTACGGTATTTCCGACACCGCCTTCTATACCGCCGACTTCTTGATTAAATGGCATATAAGTTACTTCATTTTTATTGTAAGTGAAATTATAGTTCAAGCGCCATTTGACATCTTTATTTTTGATTAATACACCATTTAGTTCCAGCTCAATCCCTTTATTAGTCATATTGCCGACATTGGTTTCAACTCGGTTTCCGAAATTGGTGAAAGGATCCACCAATGCCCAAATAATCAAGTCTTTGGTTTCTTTGTTATACAAGTTGACAGAACCGCTCAACCTGGTTTGTAACAAGCTGAAATCTAAACCTATATTAGTTGTGCGACCTACTTCCCAACGTAAATGTTTATTAAAAGGTTCGGGTCTGTATGTATTGTAATAATCACTGCCAAATTGATAGGCTGCTGTGCTGGTACTAATTTGATAACGGGTTAAATACTTATAGGGAGCTAAACCGTTAACATTACCCACTTCGCCGTAACCGATACGTAATTTTAACAAATCAAATCCACTATTAGCCATAAAATTTTCTTTATGAATATTCCAAGCTAGAGCCACAGAAGGGAAATAACCCCAACGATCATTTGGATTTAACAGGGAGGAAGCATCTGCTCTTAAAGTAGCTGTGACTAAATATTTATCATTAAGTTTATAATTCATTCTTCCGAAATAAGATAATAAGACTTGACGAGATAAATCAATTTGATTGAAATCAGGCGCCCCATGTTGTTTTTTATAATCGTCATAAAAATGACTGTTATAATCAAATGATTGATAAGAATAACCTGTCATAGCAGATATATTATGAACACCAAATGTTTTTTTGTAAGTCAAATAAGTATTGAGCACTTTGTTAGTATTATCATTAGAATACGTGTTATGAACACCTTGCCAACTGGCATCGGAAGTCGGCATATCGGGAGATGAAATGCTATGTCCTTTACTTTTAGCTTGATCAATCCCAACATTTAATGTTGCTGTAACATCAGGAAAAAAATGTAATTTGTAATCAAATTTGGCATTTCCGACAAATCGTTTAACAAATGAAAAATCATTCGTCAAATTAAGCAATGCAACCGGATTAGTAGGAGCCAAGTTATATTGCAGGTTGGTATTCGGATCCATCCAAGCATAATAACCGGCAAAAGGTGAACTGTTATCATATACCGGCTTGGTGGGATCAAATAGAATAGCCGATCCAATAGCACCACGATTGGCAAAATGATTTTCAGTATACATACCGCGGGCATTTAAAGAAATTTTTAAATGGTTGTCAAATAAATTCGGATTTAAATTTAAAGCTGCAGTTGTACGCTTAAAATTATCTGTTTTTAGAATCCCGTCTTGGTCAATATAACCGACAGACAAACGCATCGGTAAAACAGCGAATAAATCACCGGTTGCACTAAAATTATGTTCATTGGTTAAGGCAGATTGATAAATTTGTTTTTGCCAGTTGGTATGTTGTATGATTCTGTTGTTTGGATCATTAGGATCAACAGGCCCTAAAAGATTAATAGTAGCTAGATCACCGGTATCATAGACTAATTTTTTAAACTGATAAGAATTGAGCACATCTACATATTTATAAGGCATCGCAAAAGATTGTCTCAAGGAATAATTGAAGGCAAAATCTTTTTTCTTACCTTTTTTTGTTGTAATTAAAACGACACCATTGGCTGCTCTTGAACCATAAATAGCCGTGGCAGAAGCATCTTTTAAGATAACGATACTGGCAATATCATTCGGATTAACGAAGTTTAAGTTATTGCGGGAACCGGATACCCCACCACCAATAGGAACCCCATCAACAACATATAAGGGACTATTTGAGATGTTCAACGAACTGATACCACGGATGTTAATTTGGGCACCTTCGCCGGGTGCTCCGCTTGCGGGTATAACAGTAACACCTGCAATTTTTCCGGTCAGTAAACTTTGGGGACTGGTAACGGGACCTTTTTCAAAGTTTTTAGGGGTAATTTTATTGACTGATCCGGTCAAATCTGATTTTTTTGAATTACCATATCCCACAATAATGACTTCACTTAATTCTGCTTTATTTTCGCTGAGTTTTACGGTCATTTGAGGTTGCGCCGGTAATACTAAAGTTTTGTATCCGATGTAGCTAAATTCTATTTTAGCATCTTTAGGTACATTTTGTAAGACAAATTTACCGTCAAAATCGGTAGATGTCCCATTTTTTGAGCCTAATACCAAAATATTGACACCGGGAAGCAACTCTCCGGTTTTTTGATCTGTTACTATACCACTTACCGACATTTGAGCCGATGATAAAAGCGGAACGATGAGTAACAATGATAAAAGATATAATCTTAGATTGTTCATTGCGTTTAATTTTTTACATTATTAATATAAATTAATCATTCTTTAATTGAAATTGATATTTTTAAAGGTTTATACACATTCATTTTTCACATTTTAAATGTAAATAAAAAAGTTCACAAAAAACTAACAAAAATCAGTTTTGTTTCACGAAAACGTTTTCGTTGTCAGTTAAATATATTAATTTTATGAAAAATATCAATTAATCAAAATAAATGTCCGGAAAAATAACTTTAAAGAAAATAGCTCAACATTTGGGCGTAGCGGTTTCAACAGTCTCTAAAGCTTTAAAAAACAGTCCTGAAATAAGCATGGAAACCAGGCAGCGTATTTTAAATTATGTAGAAAAGGTTAATTATCATCCTAATGCTTTGGCAATCAGCTTGCAGCGGCAACGAACCATGACAATCGGCATAATTGTTCCTGAATTGGTACATCATTTCTTTTCTCGTGTAATCAGTGGGGCTGAAAATCACGCATCGCGTTGTGGTTATAAGCTTTTGATTTCTTTGTCCAATGATGAATGGGACAAGGAACGACAAGTTACTGAAATGTTAGCAAACGGTTATGTCGATGGTATATTGATTTCAGTGGCCAAACAAACTTTTGAGAAAGGTAATTTTGATCATTTTTCAAATTTAATACAGCATAAGTTTCCCTTGGTTTTTTTTGACAGAGCACCTTCAGATTTGCCGGTGGATAAAATAATTATTAATGATGTGGAAGGTGGTTACAGGGCCACAAAACATTTAATCGACAAAGGGGCTAAACGGATTGCTATTTTAACCACGCCTCCGCATATCAGTGTCGGAGCCGATCGCGAAAGGGGGTATTTAAAAGCTTTAAATGAGTATTCTTTAGAGGTCAATGCGCATTTGATTGTTCACGTTGATGAGCGGCAGCCTGTTAGGGAGCAGATTGCTATTCTATTTGAACAGAATATTGCGCCTGATGCCATTTTTGCAGTTAATGAAAAATATGCTGCTTTGGCTCTTAAATTGGCTTTGCAAAATAATCTGAAAGTCCCTGATGATTTAATGATTATCGGTTTTACTGATGGTTTTATTTCAAAATCTACTACACCAAGTTTATCTACTATGGCACAACATGGTTTTGAAATGGGTGAAAAAGCGATGGAGATATTACTGGAAAAAATAGAGGATAAATCACTTTTTGACACTCAGAAAATAGTGTTTATCCCAACTAACTTGGTAGAACGTGAATCTACTAAACTGAAATCATAATACTAAAAATCTCAAAAAATTTAAATATAAACCGGCATCCCTGCTAAATAAATAAAAAATCATTTTCAAAATTAAAAAAAAGACTTATATTTGCGTTATCAGTTGATATAATTACTGTTTACATTCATTCTTCACATTAATATTTTCAGAGTTTGCAACTTTGAACATTTTTTCTTTTGCTTTTATTTATTAAGAAGTTTTGCATTTATGGCAATGCTATATTAATGATATAAAGCTTTTTGTTTAATGTAAATAGTTCTTTTATGAAAAAGAGAAAACTATCCTTTTGGGAAATCTGGAATATGAGTTTCGGATTTCTCGGGATTCAATTCGGATTTGCCCTTCAAAATGCCAATGTCAGCCGTATTTTTGAAACTTTGGGTGCCAAAATAGATGAAATTCCCATCTTATGGATTGCAGCGCCTTTAACCGGTTTGTTGGTACAACCCATTATCGGTTATATGAGCGACCGCACTTGGACCAGATTAGGGCGAAGACGTCCCTATTTTTTAGTTGGTGCAATTTTATCTACCATTGCTCTATTTTTTATGCCCAATTCCCCTGTCTTATGGGTAGCGGCATTGATGTTATGGATTTTAGATTTGTCCATCAATGTTTCTATGGAACCTTTTCGGGCTTTTGTAGCCGATAATTTAAGCAATGAGCAACGCACGCAAGGTTTTGCGATGCAAAGTTTTTTTATAGGTGTTGGGGCAGTAGTTGGGTCTATTTTGCCGTGGTTGCTGACCAATGTGTTTCACATCAGTAACACCGCCCCTGAAGGTGTAATTCCCGATTCGGTCAAATGGTCATTTTATATTGGTGGCATTGTTTTTTTGACGACAATTTTATGGACGATTTTCAAATCCAAAGAATATACGCCCGAAGAAATGGCAGCTTTTCATCAAGAAGAAAAGAAAAAGGACGTTCCTGCAAATCATTCTGAAAATATTCAATCTAAATTACTAAAGGTCGGTTGGTCATTGCTTATCGCAGGCGTTTTATTTTTATTTTTATTGATTAAAAATGACCTTGATAAAGT
>WGDF01000307.1 GCA_015493405.1 Flavobacteriaceae bacterium | reverse complement strand
TGGAAAGCGCCGGTTTTATAATGTTCCAGATAAGCTTGTTTATCGGTTTGTTTGTCGGCCATTTCTAACAAATGCTCGTAATCTTTGCGTATTTCACGATCCAAATATTGAAGGGCTTTCTCTACCATCGGATTAATAAGACGCTGATTCTCAACAACTCCCAAATGTTTTAAGTGTCCGAAACCGGCAACAATATGTTGTGTGATGTAACGGTTAGGATATCTGCCACCCTTAAACCAAACAAAGCCCCCATTACCCAATTGCATTTGTTGTAATTTGCTAACAGTAGTTTGCAATTCATACGACATTTTATTCAAATCAAACAATAGACCGATACGTTTCTTTTGTTCGGTTTCACTTTTGGCATCACGCAACCAAGGTGTTTCTTCTATTAAGATATTTTTGAGCTCTTGATTTTTTTCTAAATCGGACAAGAAAGCATCGGTTTGATAGTTTTTCCATACATCAAACACTTGTTTTACTTTCGGATTTTGTCGAACGATATGCGCTCCCAAAGTATTGGCATAATAACGGCTAAACGTTTGCTCGCTGCATTCATAAGGATATTCCATTAAATACGGCAGTGCTTGCACAGCATACCAAGCCGGATTACTCGTGATTTCCAAAGTCAAGCGGTGGTTTTTCAAAGTACTGCTTTTTTGATGTAACAATTTGTCTAATACAAAAGTTTTCGTTTGTCCGCTTCGCACCCACATCGGCATCGTTTCGGTTACCAACAAGCGGTTAGATAAAACCGGTAAAAGGGACTGTTCGGCATCGGTTTGATCACCGGCTTTGGCTTTGACAAGATATTGCAGTGCATCTATATTGTCCGGTATAATCAATTGCCATTGCACCTGCGTATTGCCACCGGCATCCACATGGAAATTTTGTTTAATATCTTCGCTGATTAATTGTCCGGTCACATTTTTTTGATCAATAGCGTCTTTTAAAGTCAGTTCAGCTATACCCGAGCGCTTTTTGTCAGACAAATTGCTGATTTTGGTACTAAAAATCAAGGTGTCACCTTGTCTCACAAAACGCGGTGCATTGGGAAAGACCATTAAATCTTTCTGCGTTTGCGCAAACAATTCTTGATAACCATGCTTCAAATCTTTGGTGTGCGCCAAAATTTGCAGTTTCCATTTGGTTAAACTTTCCGGTGCAGTAAATTTAAAACCTACATTGCCGTCTTTATCGGTATAGAGGGTCGGATAGAAAAAGGCTGTTTCTTTAAAATCACTTCGGATTGTCGGTACATTATTTTCATTTTCAGCGTTGCTTTCATCATTTGGCACTTTCTTTTGATGCACTTTATCTTCTATAACGTTAGCTTCATTGACAGATGCATCAGAAACTTGATCCGGAGAGACGGAAACCGGTTCTATAGCCGATTTTCGTAAAACACCACGGGCTTGTCTTACAAGATACCGATGACTGTAAAATTGAAATCCAAACCATTTTAAACGATTATCAGCCACTTTTAAAAGCTGTTCATAAACATTAGAATTGACATAAGGAAGGCGAATCTTGAGATTCCCATAAGATGAAGCCTGATTTAAGCGCATAACGGCTTGATAAAAACTATGATTAACCGGATTAAAAGACCAATGATGACTGACAAATTGATCTAATGAGGCATCATACATAGAGGCCAAAACTTCAGCAGTTACTTTCCGGCTTTGGGGTCCTTTGATTTTGAAATGCCACTCTTCCGGCTGCCCGGGTTTAAGTTTGTCTCTAAACCGAAAGGTTTCTATTTTCAATTGGTCAGAAGGATATGGCACCTTGATGTATTGACTGCCCGCACGATAGTCATTATAAGCATTGTAACTGTAATGAATAACAAAACCGCCCTTATCTTTTTCAGTAACGGGAACTTTGATAGTTTTATAAGTTTCGTCCGTTTTAAAAAGCTTTTCTTCAATAATTCTAAAGTCCTTTTCAAGCCAAACTCTAATCGTATTACCGCTTCCGGCCGAACCCAAACTCAAACTGACAGTTTCACCCGGTTTAAAAGAAATTTTATTTTGAATCAAATTAAAATATTGATGATCCGCTACTTTATTTGCTTTTAAATCATAAATTTGAAACAATTGTTTATCAAGCACTTCGCGCCCATTTTTATCCCGCGTTTTAAACCAAGCCATATAGGTGCCTACAGGCCAAGATTTCTCGGAATGAAATAAAATCTTTTCATGCAAACCCGTATCGATATCTTGAGACCAATAAAGCTTCCCTTGGGGCCAAAAAATGGATTTAGTTTCCGACTTATCATAAGGTATATGAGGCAAACTTTTGACAAACTCTTGCTTTGAAATCTCTTGCTTATCCGGTTCAGGCCAAGGTCTGTGACGTAAAACACGATTGGGCGCCCTCAGTTTATAAATGGCTAAATGACCTTTTACCGAAACTTTCACATCATTTAAATTTGTAGTTTTCACTTTGAGCGTATCTACAGAACCTTTTTGTATTTTGTCCGGCAAATCGATTTGCGCTTGTAACTGCCGGTAACCTACTTTGATGGTTAAACTATTGGAATGTGTTTCACCGTTTAAATCGGTAATTTCGGCATAAATTTTATAATAAAAAATAGGATTGATTTCCGGCTGAACACTAGGATCAGGCAAGGCTTTAAATTTGATAACAAATTTACCTTTGGCATCCATGGTCAAAGAACCATGCGCTATTTCTTGAGCTTCAGATACATAAGAAGGCCGATTCCAATACCACCAACGTGGCATCAAGACTTCTCGCTTAACACGATAATTAACTTTTGCCGAAGTTATATTGGTGCCGGCAAAACTTTTGGCCAAGCCTTCAACCGGAACACTATCATTGACCTTATAAGTTTTTTTAGGTTTATTGAGAATCACTTCAAATTTGGGTCGTTTATAGGCTTCGACTTTAAAATTTTTGGCGTTAAAAATTTGATGCTCGGTTGATTGAATTTCCAATGTAAAATTACCGGTTAAAGTTTCTTCCGGCAAGACAAATGTGCCGTTAATCGAGCCGAAATCATTAGTGGTAAAGGTTTGTTCAGTAATCTTTTGACGGTTGGCATCAAGCAGTTTGACATGAACCGGAATAGCTTTTAAAACTGTAGAATGGTTCTCCTTTTTATTTAAGCAAATAGCTTTAAAATACAGACTTTGCCCGGGCCGGTAAATACTTCTATCTGTAAAAATAAAAGCCGTATTAAAAGGATGCGGTGGCTTTGGAATATAAGTATCGCGAACAT
>WGDF01000306.1 GCA_015493405.1 Flavobacteriaceae bacterium | reverse complement strand
TTGTAGTCGTTGGAACTACTAAAGGTGTCGCTTCAGACTTTGATGGTAATTTTGTTTTGGAAGTGCCTGCAGGTGCTCAAAAAATCAAAATTAGCTTTGTCGGCTATGATTCTAAAGTCATTCCGGTTAATGTTGTTGATGGCAAAACCATCGATTTAGGCACCATTACTTTAACCCCCAATGCTTCATCACTTAGTGAAGTCGTCATTGTGGGTGTAGCGGATATTGCCAAAGAACGCCAAACACCGGTAGCGGTTTCGACTATGAAAGCTGCTGAAATTCAAGAACGTATCGGTACTAAAGAATTACCCGAAGTGTTAAACTATACACCTTCTGTATATGCTACTAGAAAAGGTGGTGGTTTTGGTGATGCTCGCATTAATGTCCGCGGTTTCGACCAACGTAATACAGCTGTTATGATTAACGGTATGCCTGTTAATGATATGGAAAATGGTTGGGTTTATTGGTCTAACTGGGCCGGTTTAGCCGATGTAACTTCTGCTATGCAAGTGCAAAGAGGTTTAGGTTCTTCAATGCTTCCTATCCCTTCTGTAGGAGGTACCATTAACATCTTAACCAATTCTGCTAACAAAAAAAGAGGTGGTTCTATTGCTGCAACTTTAGGTAATGATAATTTTATGAAATTCTCTGCTGCATATAATACCGGCTTATTAGAAAACGGTATGTCTGCTTCTGTTTTATTAAGTCGTTTTAGTGGAGATGGTTACGTAGACGGTACTCAAGGACAAGGTTATACCTGGTTTTTAAGTATGGGATACAAAATTAATGATAAACATAATATTATGTTTACAGCAACCGGAGCGCCACAATGGCATAATCAAAGATATTACGCGCCTCAAATTAATGATTATTTACAATTTGGCAATACAAATGACGGCCCAAATATTCGTTATAACTCAGATTGGGGTTATTTAAATGGCGAAGTTTTCTCTATGAGAAGAAATTTCTATCATAAACCCATTGCATCTTTAAACTGGGATTGGCAAATCAATGATGACTCAAAATTAAATACGGTTTTATATGGCTCTTGGGGCCGTGGCGGTGGTACTGGAGATATTGGTAATATTAATCATAATTATGTTTATCCTTATCATGGCGCAAGCCCTATTGCAAATTTGGCAGTTAGAGATAATAACGGTTTGATTCGTTTTGATGATATTTCTACTTGGAATTCCGGTGGACATGTAGCCGATTTTGGCTCTGACAGAAGTCCTGACGGAGATAATAAATATACTAATGACAGTCGCCATGGAATAAGCCGAAGAGCTTCTATGAACTCTCATGATTGGTATGGTTTAATTATGAAATATGATAGAGACTTTAATGAAAACTGGAACTTTATCGGTGGTATCGATTTAAGAACATATTCCGGATATCACTACAGAGTTGTCAATAATGTATTGGGAGCCGATCGCTTTTTTGATAATAGTGATAAAAATCATCCTAATAGATATATTGAACCTAAAGATTTTGTTGAAGCCTCACCATCTTGGAATCCTTTTGTTGACATAAAAGGACAACAAAAAATAGCTTATTATACTCAAGGCAATGTACGCTGGGCAGGCACTTTCGCACAGTTAGAATACAAAAAGGATGATCTTTCTGCTTTTGTACAAGGTGGATATTCTAACCAACAATTCCAAAAAATAGATTATTTCTATTATTTAGATTCTGACCCTGACCAAAAAACAGATTGGATTTCTATGAATGGTTACAATATCAAAGGAGGCGCTAACTATAATTTAAACCAACATCATAATATATTTTTGAATGCAGGTTATTATAGTAAACAACCTTTATTTGGTGGTGTATTCCCTACTTACCATACTGATGTTAACAAAAACTTGCATAATGAAGATGTTAGTGCTATAGAGGCAGGTTATGGTTTCAAAGATGAACATTGGCACGTTAATTTAAATGCCTACCACACAAAATGGGCTAACCGATATAAAGTTATTACCGATAGACCTACTAGATCTTCAGGTCAAATGGATGGTATTACTGAAATTCACAAAGGTCTTGAATTAGAATCAAGTGCTAAATATGGCCGTATCAAAATAAATGGTATGGTTTCTGTTGGTGATTGGTATTATCAAGGGAATGTAAAGGATGTTAAAATGTATGATCAAGACCATAATGTTGTATTGGTTAAAGATTTTTATCTTGATGGTGTTAAAGTTGGTGATGCTGCTCAATTTACTGCTAGATATGGCGTGAACTATAACCCTATTAAAGGACTCTATTTTGATCTTAACCAATTTTATGTAGATAAACTTTATGCAAGAATTGATGCAACTACATTTGACACACCAAATAACCACGGTTCTTTAAGATTACCTAAATATAGTTTGGTTGATGCCGGTGTTACTTACAAATTCCCTATTAATAAAGTTGGAAAAGTAACCACCCGCTTTACAGTGAACAATCTTTTTGACAAACATTATATTTCTGATTCATACACAAACCGTTTTGCTGGAGATCATGGCGCAACCGGCAATCAATGGAATGGTGTTGATACCGGAAACCAAGTTTTCTTCGGTTGGGGACGGTCTTGGAACTTTAGTGTTAAATTAAAATTCTAATCACCCGAATTATTAATAAATCTTAAAAAAAAGCCCGGCAGTTGTCGGGCTTTTTTAATGTTTTGTTAAACCAAATTTAACAACTGAAAAAGGACATTTATTATAGCTTTTAATACCTTTGCAAGCATACAAAGATACTATCCCAAAAAGTGTGTAAAGCAAGTTTTTGTTATTTTTAAAAAGTTAAATCAAAAAATAATAAAAAATGAACAAAACACTCCACTTTACACAGGAACAAGTTACAAAAATTTTAGAAGAGGTAGCCAAAGAAAAAGACGGTTATAACAAAGTATTAAAATATTCATTAGA
>WGDF01000305.1 GCA_015493405.1 Flavobacteriaceae bacterium | reverse complement strand
TTTTAGGCCAAAAAACAGTCAAACTATCATTTTGATGCCGGAATTTTAAATTCATTTGACGGCTATCATAAACTCCCAAAACTTGCATACCTTTACCTGAAGCATTAACCGATCGAAAATTTAAGATGAGTTGAGAAACCGGTTTTTTTCTAACCAATTTGATTTGAGCCGCTGCCTTGATAAAGTCAGTCGAATCATTGATTTGAATCTTAAAGTCGTATTGTAAAATATCAATCTTATTAAGTTGTGTGTTATCAAATTGGGCTGAAATACGCATCACAGCCAAAAAGCATAAATAAAAATATAATTTATTCATTATCATTCAATTTTAATCTGTCAAACGCATCTATATAAGAGCCTTTAGTCAAATTGTAAATATGCACTTTTCTTTTTTTGGCATAATCGTTCAGGTCGAAATAAGCTTTGAAACTCAACATAAATTTGTGCAAGATTTCATGCAACCGGCGTTTGTTTTTGCCCATTTTTTTCATCACATCGGGGCGGGCCGTTTGGGCATCGTAAAAATGACGTTGGGTTAAGTAAACGGTATTGTCATCGGCGACGAAAAGCTCTTCCAGCCAAGAATGATCGGCTCCAAGCAGATATATTTTTTCAAATCCCATATTGATACCGGCCATAATCGAAGGAATCAGCACATTGTGGGGCCGAGGCATACCGCACTGATGCCGGTAACAAAAAAAACGAAATTTTTTAAAACCTTCTATGGGCGTCGGATTGATATAATGCAATGTTATCTGCGGATTTTTTTGGGCAATATCTGTCCATAATTGTGATTTTTTAGCCCCGATACCTAAAATTAAATCAAGTGGCCAATCGGTTTTTTCAACCAAATGTGCAATCAATTGGCGGCGTCTGTCTTGCACATCTATATCCACATCATCAGTCCAAAATTCGGGCACATTAATCATATAATAATCCGGCTTAACTTGAGTATAAAGCGCTGAATCTGCCAAATGATTTACACCTAAAACAGCTTTATCCTTTAAGAAACCGGCATGTACCTTCAGAAAAGGATTTACCGAAGGGCCATTACCCAAAATCACCAAGGTTTTGTTTCGAGCTTTGGGCAAAGACACAGGCCGACTCAGTAAAATGACTTTGAATAAGCTCGCCATACTGGCAGCCAAATTTTGTAAAAAATGCTGTATGTATAATAATTGTCGCATCTGTTTTTATCTATTCTATTTATTGCTGAGCCTATTTTATAAAACTTCGTAAAGCATGCCACATCGACAAATATAAGGCTTTTCCTTTTACATCCTGTCCTTTAAAGATATAACCAATCCAAAGAATGCTTGCTGCTCCCAATTTGAAAACATAATCGGCCAAGCGTAAAACATAGGTTTTCCGTCGTTTTTGACTCAAAGTTTGAATTCGCGTACGTTCGGCTTCGCCATTTAAACGACTGACTTTTTTGACATAAGCCAGCGTATTGCGAAAATCGTCGATAAAATGCCAAACCACCACTTTGGGCAAATATAACACCCGAAAACCGGCTTCTCTTATTTTTAGAAAAATATATTTGTCGTCAGAGCGTAATTTTAAAGCCGTATTAAAGCCTCCGATTTGGTCAAAAACAGCTTTTTTAAAAATCATATTACAACCGACCGGATATATTTTTTTTAAAACTTTGACTTGGCCTCCCAAATCAACAATGGAGATAATCCGTTCAATATAAGCCGTCATCCAAGGCGGCGCACTTCCTTTTTCATATTTGGGTAAAACTTTGCCACCAAAGGCAACATCATCGGGAAACTGCTCCATATAAGCTTTGATTTGACGCACATAATCTTCTCGAGCTATACCATCATCATCTATATAAGAAATGTAGGTGCCTTGTGCCAATGACAATCCTTTATTACGCGCAAAAGATAAACCCTGACGCAGTTCCTTGGTCAGCCTAATATTGTAATCGGGATGGTCTTGCTTAAAACGCTGTATAATCTCGCCGGTATTATCCGTCGAATGGTTATCGACTACGATAATTTCATAAGCCTTACGGTCAAAATCTTGATGCACCAAACTCTCCAAAGCCCGTTTGATGTGCTTATCGCGGTTATAAGTGCAAATAATAACTGATAAAAACACCATCTACAACCAAGTTTTCCAAGGAATACGTCCCAAAATCAACAAAAATGATAAACCGTAAAAGATGATAATTGCCATATATTTCTTTTTGGAATGCTCTGCTTTTTTCATACGGTTAAAACCATAAAAAGCTAAAACTAAAGCGATAAGCATCATGGTCGGATGTTCTACAACCAACAAACGATCATGAGCATTTTTCATATAAGCACCCATATGTCCCCGTTGAATACCTTGAAAATAGGAAGATGTAAACCAAGTTAATAAGCCTAATAAAGCTTGAATAACGAAAGTAATCAGCGTAAAACTAGCCAAACGAAAATCGCGATTAATATCAAAAATACGATTTTTATAATAAGCCGATAGATAATTTATCAAAGTCAATACAAACATCAATAAAACCAAAATAGCCCAACTGCCATGCAAAAATTTAATCATTTTATATATTTTTAAAGTCCTACAAAATTACGATTTATTTATAACAATTATAAATATGATCATTTCTAATAAACGGCGGTAAAAAAATCTCAGAACTTATAAACAATCAAATTATGAGCACTATCATAAACCAATAAATAACGCCCGGTTTTGTCTGCCCTGAAATCTAAAATTTGTTGTCCAATAATTGGAAAATTCTTCAGCATAAGTCCTTGTTGGTCTAAGGCGTAAACACGATTGTTATCAATATTAGCTATGAATATCAAAACTGAATTTTTGAATTTATAAATTTCCGGCCGACTGTAATTTCCCAAATCCAATGAGATTAACTTTTTGTTTATCAACAAATTATTTCCGGCTACAGCTGCTAAAGTATGAAATTTTATTTGCGATAAAATCTGACTGCCCAAGTCGAGTTCAGATGTTTTGACTTGACCCGATAAACTGATTGCAATGAGATGATTGCCGTCATCAATATTGACAAATTTTTGCTTATAAACGCCCCACGGATTGCGCGTCGTTTCAAATTTTTGTGAGACTTTGAGACGGGGTTCTCCACGTCGGTTTAAGAGATATAACCGGCCGCCGGCATCTTGCAGTTGGATAAAATCTTTTGATCCAATCCTAAAATGCTGTGGCGGTGCCATGATATCCTCCGCCGTTTTTACTTTAAACCCTTTGACTTTTCGGGCTTGATTATCAAACAGCCTGAATTTGTCAGCTTGTGTTATGCCGAAACGGTATTTGCGGTTCTTGTCATAATCAAACACACTGATTCCTTGGGTGATGGGCTGCAAAAAATAGGATGGAAAATGCGACACCTCGCGTCCCAAACGATCAATCACCTGCCAATGATGTGACGTTACAAAAGTGTATTGCAATTTGTGATTACGCAATAGGTCAACTTGATGTATTCTACCCAAAATTTTATCTTTAATAGCCGTTTGCCACAAAGTTTTTCCCTTGAAATCAATCAAAGTCAATCTGTTTTGCTCATCTTGATATATCACATTAAAAGTCTTGGTTTTATGATTGTAAACGAGTTGCGGATCGTGATGGGGTAAATCTTTTAAAGTATATGACAAGACTTGCTCTATAATAGTTTGATTGGAACTATTGTCAAAATTTTTAAGAATTAAATTGGTAAAAACCGTTCCGGATTCAATCCTATAGGTTTGCGCTTTCATATATTTCTTTCCATTAAGCGCTAATTTGTTTCTAAACAAAATCAACTGATAAGCATCCGGAATTTCGGCCTTGAGTTTGCTGTAAATTTCACTATGAGATAAGGTTGATCCATTCTGAATATCATTTAATACTTTTTCCATATAAGCTTCCGTTTCAGTGATTAGAATCTGGCCGTCAATTAGCGTGTAATATTGGGCTGAAATATGGGGTAAAATATTTGAAAAATAACTGTTAATCAAATTGTTATAGGGGAATTTATAAATGCTGTAATGGTTAAAATCCTTTACCTTTTCAGACTCGTTATCCATAAATTTATCAGGATTTTCAAATTGTAACAAGAAGGCTTTATTTTGACTTTCAGAAAAATAGCTCAATGCTTTCAAACCGTTCAAAATCTGTCTGTTGGGCACAACGCGTCGCGGCGCATAAGGTTCATAATGCCCCAATTGGCGCGCAAAAGTTTTAAAATCATCAAAGCTCAATTGGACCGCTTCGTCAATGGCAAAAGGAACTAAATGTGCAAAATTTTGTTTCACAGGTTTAATACCCCTAAAGATGCCGGCCAAAACACTTGTTGAGTCTTTGGACAAACTAATACCTGTCATAATTTGCTTTTCGGATTCTACCAAATCAAAAAATTGCCAACTTCCGATATCTTCTTTTTTAATTTTAAAAGCCGTCCGGTAAAAATCATCTGTTTTTAAACGGGTCAAAAAACTTACGACATTCATCGCCGCATTATTGTCCAAACTTTGAATTCCTTTATTGAAAGAGGGATTGTGTGATAGTCGGCCAAATGTTTCTCGATCGCGAATGCAATTTTCAATAAACATTTTTTGATTGGAAATAAAAGTCATATTCCGAATCACTGTTGCATAATAAGTTTGTTTTCGGTAAGGCTCCGTATAAATTTTAAATTTATCATAAGAGACTGATTTTCCGTTAAATAAACTATCTAAACCAGATGTTTTTCCGACGGCAATAAAGCCTTTAATCTTGGAATTATTTTGCAATATATTAAGGTTAAAGGGTAATTGAAAAGTGGCTTTTGATAAAAAATCTTTATCGGTTTGGCTCAAATAAGCATCAAGAATAATAGGATTCGATTGTTGCAAAAAAACAGGTTTATTAACTTTAATAATGTAAGATGTTTGGGGCGGAATAAAGTCAAAAAGTACAATTTTCTTTTGTTTTGACGGTGATTGACACGCTACGATTCCGATTAATAACAGACTTAAAATCAACTTGGTAAAAGCTCTCATAAATTAAAGTATTTAAGATTACAAATATACTATTAATTGTTTGCTTTAAAAGCTTATGTCCCTTTAAAAGTGCCAAGCGTTTCAATATTTTTTTGAACCTTTGGAGTCAAAATCACTTTAAAAATAATAGCCGTATTAATTATAATGCTTATCGGCATCATGTTCACAATTTATTTATATCTTTATCTTTTAAAAAATTGAATTTAACTTGGATCAAAGCCTCAAAATCATAGAATGTCCGCGTGATGCCATGCAAGGTATCAAATCTTTTATTCCAACTCAAGATAAAGTGCGTTACATTCAAAGTCTGTTGAACGTCGGCTATGACACCATAGATTTCGGGAGTTTTGTTTCGCCTAAAGCCATTCCGCAGATGCGTGACACGGCACAAGTCGTCGAAGCACTTGACTTATCAAATACACCGACCAAATTACTAGCCATCATTGCTAATTTGCGAGGCGTTCAAGATGCGGTTAAATATGATCAAATCGATTATTTAGGCTATCCGTTTTCACTTTCCGAGATATTTCAAATGCGAAATACCTCTAAAACCATAGGCGAATCTTGTGACTTGCTCAAACACATTATGAATCTGGCCCATAAACACCATAAAAAAGTAAATGTCTATTTTTCAATGGGATTTGGAAATCCTTACGGCGATCCTTGGGACGCATCTATAGTCGAAGAATGGGTGGTCAAAGTTAAAGCTTTAGGCGTGCGTCTGATTTCATTGTCCGATACTGTTGGAACGGCTCAAACCGAAAGCATCAAACATATCTTTTCTTATCTGATTCCAAAATATCCCGAAATTGAATTTGGCGCCCATCTGCATACCCATCCACAAACTTGGTTTGATAAGGTCGATGCGGCTTACCAATCGGGATGCCGACGCTTTGACAGTGCCATTAAAGGTTTTGGAGGCTGCCCTATGGCTAAAGATGAATTGGTGGGCAATTTACCTACTGAAAAACTACTGACTTATTTTACCCGAAAACATAAGGATACAGGCCTCAATATGACTGCTTTTGAAAATGCATATAATGAAGCACAACGGGTGTTTTTAGGTCAAAATCTATAAAAATCAGACCACTAGATTTACAATTTTTCCCGGGACGACAATAACCTTTTTCAAAACTTTATCTGATAAAATAGTCTTAACCTTTTCATCATTTAAGACGGCTTGTTCAATTTCCTCTTTGCTCCAATCGGCCGGCAGATCCAATTTATGGCGCATCTTGCCGTTAAGCATAATTGGATAGGTTTTGGTGCTTTCTTTAAGATATCGGGCTTCATATTTCGGATATAGTTCATTCGAAATACTTTTATCGTGACCCAATTCTTCCCATAATTCTTCAGCCAAATGTGGCGCAAAAGGTGCCAGCAAAATCACTAGTGGCGATAAAATTTGACGTTTATTGGTTTTGAGTTTTCCCAATTCATTTACCGCAATCATAAATTGACTAACCGCCGTATTAAAAGAAAAATTCTCAATATCTTCGGTTACTTTTTTAATCGTTTTATGTAGTATTTTCAATTCTTGCTCGGTAGGTTGTTCCAACGAAACATCAAACATACCGTCAGTATGAAATAAAGCCCAAAACTTACGTAAGAAATTATGCACACCTTTGAGCCCTGCAGTATTCCAAGGCTTAGCGATTTCAATGGGGCCTAAAAACATTTCGTACATTCGTAGGGTATCGGCACCATATTGAGCGACGATATCATCGGGATTAACAACATTATATTTAGATTTGGACATTTTCTCAACTTCCCGACCTACTTTGTATTTACCGTCTTCCAAAATAAATTCAGCATCATTAAAATCGGGTCGCCAAGCTTTAAATTTTTCCGTATCCAAATAATCATAATCATCCACCATATTGACATCAACGTGAATAGGGGTCGTGTCATATTGGTCTTTCAAACCAATGGATACAAACTGATTTGTGCCGTTGATTCGGTAAGCAAAAGCAGAGTTACCCAAAATCATTCCTTGATTGATTAATTTGATGCTGTATTCCGGTGCAGGCACTTGACCGATATCGAATAAAAATTTTTGCCAAAAACGACTATAAAGTAAATGTCCGGTGGCATGTTCACTTCCCCCGAGATACAGATCAACTTTTTGCCAATAATTCACAGCTTCTTGACTAAATGGTTCACTATTGTTATGCGGATCCATATAGCGGTTAAAATACCACGAACTACCCGCCCAACCGGGCATCGTATTCAATTCAATAGGAAAAATACTTTGATGATCAATTAAATCGACTGACACTATTTGTTCGGCCGTTTCATCCCAAGCCCAATTTTTGGCGTTTCCCAAAGGCGGTTGTCCGTCTTCTGTGGGTAAATATTTTTCAACTTCGGGTAATTCCAAAGGTAGATGTTTTTCGGGAAGTGCCGTTGCTACACCATTTTTAAAATATATCGGAACCGGTTCGCCCCAATAACGTTGACGTGAAAAAACGGCATCTCGCAAACGGTAATTCACTTCAGCATGACCGACACCACGCTTTTCTAATTCGGCTATCATACGTGGAATCGCTTCTTTTGCAGGCAAACCGTTCAAAAATTCGGAGTTCATTAAAACCGCATCTTTATCTTCATTAGCTTTTTCACTGATATCATTTCCTTCAAAAATATTGATAATTGGGATGTCAAATTGTCGGGCAAACTCATAATCACGCTGATCGCCTGACGGCACTGCCATAATGGCGCCGGTACCATATCCCGCAAGCACATAATCACTAATCCAAATCGGAATTTTTTCACCGGTCAAAGGATGCTCAGCATAAGCACCGGTAAACACACCGGTTTTTTCTTTGACTTCGGTCATACGTTCGCGTTCGGTCTTGCGAGCAGCTTGCGCCTGGTAAGCTTGGACTTTTTTCCGTTGTTCAGGTGTCGTTATTTCATTGACTAACTCATGCTCCGGTGCCATTACCATAAAAGTAACCCCATAAAGGGTATCGGCGCGGGTGGTAAACACATCAAAAGTTTTATCGCTACCGGCAACATTAAAGGCGATACGCGCCCCCACGGATTTGCCAATCCAATTGCGTTGCATCTCTTTTAAAGAATCCGTCCAGTCCAACATGTCTAAATC
>WGDF01000304.1 GCA_015493405.1 Flavobacteriaceae bacterium | reverse complement strand
TTGAACTTTCATTAAGATTGTCCGTTATATTTATAGCTTTATCAAAGATGTAAACTTTATAGGACATAGTTCTTAATTTATCCAACAAATTTAAGCATAATCCTTAAAAAAAGAAAAGGATTTGAATTTAAAGTTCTAAAAAAAAGTTTATGATATTGAGAATCAAAGACTTGAAGTAGATCTGAACCTATGAATTTCAAAAAGTCTAATGGCGCTTAGGAAATAGAAATATTTTTGGACATTATAATTCAACTCATTTAAAAATACTTTAAATTCCTAATAGCTTTGAGCGGATTGTCATGATTAAATATATAGCTGGCTGCGACCAAGATATCGGCTCCGGCGGCATAAAGTTTGGGAGCATTAGCAGCGTTGATACCGCCGTCAACTTGGATCAAAGCTTTGGAGCCTGTGGTGGAAATCAGTTCCTTGGCTTCCGTTATTTTTTGGTAGGAATGTTCAATAAATTTCTGTCCGCTGTACCCCGGATTAACTGACATAATCAAAACTAAATCCAATTCTGCAATGATATCTTTTAACAGGCTGACAGGTGTATGTGGATTGAGCGCTACGCCGGCTTTCATACCTATTTTTTTGATTAGATCGATTGTGCGATTTAAATGTATTTGGGTTTCATAATGAACCGTTAGCACATCAACCCCAATAACTTTAAAATTATGGATATAGCGTTCGGGCTGTTCAATCATTAAATGTGCATCAAAGACTTTCGTAGTCAATTTGCGCAAATTTTTTATAACCGGCATGCCAAAACTGATATTGGGTACAAAATTGCCATCCATCACATCGAGATGGACCCAGTCAGCTTCACTCTGGTTGAGCATTTTAAAAGTTTTTTCTAAATCGGCAAAATCAGCAGATAAAATTGACGGTGCTATAATAGGGGTTTTCATGAACTTTATGGTTTTATATCATGCGAAAATAATAATAAAAAACGTTTTAGGAACAATTTTTGCTTATTTTTGCAAGTGATATTTGTAACACGAATGACCTAGTTTAGCGTAAAAATTTTTGTTTTTTTAATGAATTATATCTTATTTGACCAAAAAAGCATCAGAAACAGCCTATTACCTTTAACTTTTTTTAGGTCGATTGGTGCTATACGTTGTGGTATTATGACCATCAAAGAAAAATGGGAGAGGTATTTGAAAAATCCGGTCAGTGCATTATCAGTATCTTATTTAAAAGATAAATTTCCGGTACATTTTGAAGCTGATAACATCTATATTAACAGTGCTGTTATGCCGGATAAAGATTTGTCAAAAGCTGTTCAAAACTTACAAGTTGACGATCAGCTCGTTCAAGATAATATGGTTTTGGCCTTTAGAACTGGGAAATTATCATGGGAATCAAGTCAAAATTTTAAAGGGAAAGCAATCTCATACAAAAATCCGGTTGAGCATATTCAAAAGGTTTATGATATTTTTAAAAAAAATGCCGGTCAAATCAAGCAAGATTATGATTGTATTGTTCAAGATCGGCAATCACAAAATTTATCATTAACCAATACGAAAATAGGAAAATATCCTGTTTTTATAGAAGAAGGTGCTGTTGTAGAAGCGGTTATTTTTAATACAGATGACGGGCCGGTTTATATCGGCAAGCATGTTAAAATCCTTGAAGGTAGCATGGTTCGCGGTCCTTTTGCTGCATTGAATAATTCCGTGATTAAGATGGGCGCCAAAATATATGGAGGCACCACATTGGGGCCGAGCACTAAAGTTGGAGGCGAAATTAAAGATACCATATTTTTTGGTAATGCTAACAAGGGACATGATGGTTATCTCGGCGATTCTGTTATTGGCGAATGGTGCAATTTGGGGGCTGATACCAATAATTCCAATTTAAAAAATAATTATTCCAAGGTAAAACTTTGGGATTACAGTCATAAGGATTTTGTGGATACCGGTTTGCAATTTTGCGGCTTGATTATGGGTGATCATTCCAAATGTGGCATCGCTACGATGTTTAATACCGGAACGGTAGTTGGGGTCAGTAGTAATATTTTCGGAGGTGATTATCAACCGAAATTTTTTCCTTCATTTAAGTGGGGAGGGCAACAATATACGGACTATCGTTTCGATAAAGCGGTAGAAGTAGCCCAAGCTATGATGCAACGCCGTCAGAAAAAATTCGACAAAATAGAGGCCGATTTGTTTGAAGCAGTTTATAATTTAGTCGAGGAAGCGGAAAATCCCACGTAGAGACGCACGGTCGTGCGTCTATAGTCTTTGTAAAAACGCATCGTCGTGTGCCTAAAGAAATTTGTAGTCTTGTCAATGATAGCAAGGGGACAATGAGAAATGATATTTGACATCAAAATATAATGAAATTACATCTGATATCGGTCATCCGATATCGGACAAAAAATAACCAATAAAATTATGTGTGGAATAGTTGGATATATCGGGCAAAGAGAAGCCTTCCCAATCATTATTAACGGATTAAAACGCTTGGAATATCGCGGCTATGATAGTGCCGGATTGGCATTGTTTGACCAAGCTCTTACTTATAAAAAAACCAAAGGTAAAGTTGCCGATTTGGAACATCTTTTTGATGATGTCAATGACAAAAAAGGTTACATTGGTTTGGGACATACCCGTTGGGCAACACATGGGGAACCCAATGATGTCAATGCGCACCCGCATTTGTCCAATTCCGGCAATTTGGTTATAGTGCACAATGGCATCATCGAAAATTATGAAGCGATTAAGCAAACTTTGTTGAATCGGGGCTACCGGTTTGAAAGTGACACCGATACCGAAGTCTTGGTTAACCTGATTGAAGATGTGATGCAAAAAGAACAAGTTGGTTTGGGTAAAGCGGTTCAAATCGCTTTGAATGAAGTCGTAGGCGCTTATGCTATAGTGGTATTTAACCGGCAAAAACCGGATGAAATCGTGATGGCTAGGCTTGGGAGTCCGCTGGCGATTGGTATCGGTAAAGATGAATATTTTATTGCGTCGGATGCAACGCCATTTATCGAATTTACTAAAAATGCGCTATATCTTGAAGATGAGCAAATGGCCATTATTCAAAAAGGTGCAGAACCTGATATCCGGAACATTAAAGACGATAGTAAAATAGTGCCGTATATTCAAGAATTACAAATGAGCTTGGACCAGATTGAAAAAGGCGGTTATGAACATTTTATGTTGAAAGAAATCTATGAACAGCCCAATGTGATACGTGATACAATGCGTGGTCGGGTTTTGCCCGATCAGAATTTGATCAAATTGTCGGGTATTGATAACCATCTCAACAAATTTTTAAACGCTGAACGGATGATTATGGTAGGTGCAGGCACCTCTTGGCACGCCGGTTTAGTGGGGGAATATTTGTTTGAAGAATTGGCGCGCATACCCGTTGAAGTCGAATACAGTTCCGAATTCCGGTATCGCAATCCAATTATTAAAGAGCGTGATATCGTCATTCCTATTTCACAATCCGGTGAAACTGCGGATACTTTGGCTGCGATTAAACTCGCCAAACAAAAAAATGCATTTATCTATGCTATTTGCAATGTTGTCGGTTCATCTATTCCACGCGAATCAGATTCCGGCACTTATACACATGCCGGACCCGAAATAGGAGTGGCTTCAACCAAAGCCTTTACGACGCAAGTTATGGTTATGGCTATGATGGCTCTTAAATTAGCCAAAGAAAAAGGTACCATCTCAATAAGTGAATATAATATGTATCTGTCGGAACTGGCTAATATTCCTGAAAAAATTGAAAAAACCTTACAAACCGATTTGTATATTCAACAAATTGCGCAGTATTATAAAGAGGCGACCAATGCCCTATATCTCGGCCGTGGTTTTAATTTTCCGGTAGCATTGGAAGGTGCTCTTAAACTGAAAGAAATCTCATATATCCATGCCGAAGGCTATCCGGCTGCTGAAATGAAACATGGGCCTATTGCTTTAATCGATGAAAATATGCCGGTCTTTGTTATTGCAACCAAAAGAGGGCAATATGAAAAAATTGTCAGTAATATACAGGAAATCAAATCGAGAAAAGGAAAGATTATTGCTATTGTAACCGAAGGCGATACGCAAGTAAAAAACCTGGCTGATCATGTGATTGAAATCCCCGAAACCGTAGAAGCTTTTACGCCTTTATTGTCGACCATACCTTTGCAATTGTTATCTTATTATATCGCTGTATATCGCGGTTGCAACGTTGATCAGCCTCGTAACTTGGCCAAATCGGTAACTGTTGAATAATAAAGGATGAGACAACAACTTTCCCGACATAAACGACTGATTTTTATTGGTGCTGCTTTATTGGCGCTAGCTACTACTTTATGGGAAACTAACCGGTTTTTGCAGGAATTCAAACAAGAAGAACGCGCAAAGATGGAAATATTGGCATCGGCTTACCAAAAATTATTGGATGTCAAAGATGACAATCCTGCTTTATTGAACTTATCGTCTGCTATTTTAGAAAAAAATCATACAATTCCGGTTATTATCATTGATAAAAAGGGGAATGTGGTGTTTCATCGCAATTTACCCAAAGATTATCCGGGATTTATCGGGAAGGAGCTACAAAATTTCAAGAAAACCGACAAACATTTTAAATTGGATTTGGGTGATAATGATTATCAAATTCTATACTATGGCGACTCATCTTTACTGAGCAAATTGACCTATTATCCGGTAATTTTAGTAGCCATTTTTTTACTTTTTGCTGCTATTGTATATTTGTATTACCACACCGGAAAAGTCTCTGACGAAAACCGTTTATGGTCGGGGTTGGCCAAGGAAACTGCACATCAAATAGGGACGCCTTTGAGCTCTTTGATGGGTTGGGTAGAGTTATTAAAAGCCGAAAACAATCCGGATATTCCTGTAGAAGAAATAGAAAAGGATGTGCAGCGACTTAACGTCATTTCACAGCGTTTTTCAAAAATAGGATCTATTCCGAAGCTTGAAGCACAAGATGTAGTTGAAGTGACGCAACATACCATAAATTACATCAAAAGCCGGACTTCTAAATTGGTTAAGATTACCGTAAAAGCCCCTGAAAAAATGGATGCTTTGCTCAATAAACAGTTGTATTCGTGGGTCATAGAGAATATGGTCAAAAATGCGGTAGATGCCATGGAAGGAAAGGGTGAAATTGCCATAGAAATTTCCGATAAAGGGCAGCAAGTTCATATTGATATTACTGATACCGGTAAGGGCATATCTGCTGCCAAATTTCAACAAGTTTTTCAGCCTGGTTATACCACCAAAAAACGGGGTTGGGGTTTGGGTTTATCTTTGAGTAAACGTATTATTGAGCAATATCACAAAGGCAAAATATTTGTCAAAAAATCAATCTTGGATAAAGGGACAACTTTTAGGATTGTGTTGCAAAGGAGTTGAAAGTGGCCGATGGAAAGAGAAAAAGCACCATTTGGAATATTAAAATATTTCGACAAAAAATACTTATCTTTGTTTAATTGCTTATTCTAAAAATATATTCATTTCGATTATGAAAAAACTAGTTTTTCTCCTGCTCTCATTATCTTGGTTACAGTATGGTATGGCACAAGTTAACACTGAAAAGAAAATAACCAGTCAAATCAAATCCGTTACGGTTTTTTTAGACAATGCACAAGTTTTGCGGGTCAAAAAGCTAGCTATACCAAAAGGGGAGTCAAGTTTACGGTTTACCGGCTTATCGCCTTTCATCAATCCCAAAAGTATTCAAGTAAGTGCTACAGGCCCATTGATGATTTTGTCGGTTAAACATGAACAAAATTTCAAAGATAAAAATATCCGGCCGTCGGCTTTGGTTGCTTTGGAAAAAAAATACCATTCGTTAAAATACCATATAGCTGAAGCGCAAACCCGTTTGGAAATTACCAATGATCAAATTGATTTATTACAACGCAATAAAGATATCGGTGGAAAAAATCAGGTTTTAACTGCACAGGTATTAAAATCGATGACAGATTATTATGCTGCTAAAATGTCAGAGTTAAAATTTAAACAACTCAAACAACAAAAGGCCTTGAAAAAACTGCGTAAAGATGAAAAAGT
>WGDF01000303.1 GCA_015493405.1 Flavobacteriaceae bacterium | reverse complement strand
TACCTAACTTATTATATTCCGTGCTGACATCAGCTGTAATCGTAAATCCGGGAGGAACCGGAACGCCAATCAAATTCATTTCTGCTAAATTGGCACCTTTTCCACCTAAAAGGTTTTTCATTGAAGCATTTCCATCTGCTTGTTTATTTCCGAAAAAATAAACTCTTTTTGTATCTTTCATATTTTATAAATTTTAATGTTAATATTCTTTTGTATCAAATGAATTTCAAATATAATTTTTTTTAAGTACATAAAAGGTGCAAAAAATCAAATTTCACATTTCTTTACATTAACTTTAATTACAATAGTTCCTTCTGTTTTTATAAAATATTTTTTTGTTAAGAAATACAAAAAATAAAAACAAATAATAAGTTATTTATTACCTTTGGACTTAAATTTGTTTACCTAAAAAATTGAATTATGAAAAAAATTGTTCTATCACTATTGATTTTATTTAGCATATCCGGTTATGCTCAGAAACTATACCGGAAAGATTTACTAAACTTAGAAAAAAATATTTATCAAGAAGCTCTTAAAAATTATGATTTAGAAACAGCTCAAGTGGCTGTTTATCACATCATCGATCTTGAAGGCAATCAATCTAAATACTTAGATACTTTGGCTTTTATTTATTTTAATCAAAAGAAATTCTTACCTTGTTTAAAAGTTGCCAATCGCATTTTAAAAAATAAAGATAACCTGCCTATTTTAGAACTTAAAGCGGTTTCGTTGGAAAATCTAAAGGACATTAAAGGGGCTATTGGAGCTTATGAAAAAATTTATACCCAAAAAAAAGAAGCTGTTGTCGCTTATAAATTAGCCCAATTGCAACAAGAACTGAAACGTTCTGCCGAAGCATATGCGACCTTAAAAAGTGCCGAAACTCTCAAATTTCCAGATAAAGGCTTCGTAGCTTTTCCTTCGGCCCGAAAAGGTCAATCTCAAAATGTGCCTTTAAAAGCTGCCTTTTACAGTTTAATGGCCCAAACCAGTTATGATTTGCACAACTATCCTATGGCCGTTAAATATTATGACGAAGCTTTAAAAGTCTATCCGGATTTTTTCGTAGCCAAGCAAAATAAACAAGTCATCCAAATGCTGGAAAAAAAATTAGATACAAAAGTTAATTCACAAACAAATCAAAAAAATAAGTAATATGAAAAAAATAGGATTTTTATTAGGATTTTTATTGATCCTAAATCAAGTAACAGCTCAAAAAAGTTTGTTACAAAGTGGCCCGATGATTGGTCGCGTCAATAAAATAGACGTCAAACTATGGGCTCAAACCAAAAAACCGGCGACAGTTCAATTTGCATACTGGGAAAAGGGGAAAGCCGGCGCTAAGAAATTTTCTTCTAAAGTCAAAACCGATAAAGCCCATGCTTACACTGCTCATATCGTTATTGACGGCTTAAAACCCGGCACTACTTACGGTTATCAATTGTATATCAACAATAAAAAAATCAGTTTTAAATTTCCGACTACTTTTAAAACTCAAGAAGTTTGGGCCTACCACCATGCGCCATCTGACTTTAATTTTGCATTCGGATCGGGCGCCTATATTAACGATCCGATTTTTGATCGTGCCGGCAGACCTTATGGCGGACAATATGAAATATATCAAAATATTGCCTACAAAAAACCCGATTTTATGATTTGGGACGGCGACAATATTTACTTGCGTCAAAATGAATGGGACAGCAAAAGCGGCATGGTTTACCGTTATACCCACGACTGGTCTATCCCTGAAAAACAACAACTCTTTGCCACTGTGCCTCATTATGCCATTGTTGACGACCACGATTTCGGCCCCAATGATAGTGATGGCGGATTTTGGAACAAAGACACCGCCATTGATGTATTTAATTTATTCTGGGCCAATCCCAAACATGTCAGCGGCCTCAAAAGTGCCACTTTCCAATTCAGCTACAACGATGCCGATTTTTTCTTACTCGATGACCGTTATTACAGAGATCCCAACGATTTAAAGAGTAAGGATCATAAAACAATCTTGGGTAAAAAACAATTAAACTGGCTCAAAAAAGCCTTGGTATTTAGTAAAGCACGATTTAAATTTATCGTTATTGGTGGACAATTCTTAAACACGGCACGCAATTTTGAAACTTATGCCAATCATGGTTTTGACAAAGAACGTCTTGATATCATTGATTTTATCTATAAAGAAAAACTGAAAAACGTTATTTTCTTAACCGGTGACCGCCATATGACCGAAATCAGCATGTTGAACAATGGGAAGCGATTTCCTAAAATTTGGGATGTTACCGTTTCGCCTTTTACATCCGGTCCCAATACCCATGCCGAAAATGAGCCCAACCGTTTGCGTATACCCAATACTTTAATTGAAGTCCGTAATTTTGCTATTTTTAATATCGTTGGCAAAGGCAAAGACCGTCATATCAAAATAGATTTTTATGATCAAAAAGGTAAATTGCTTAAAAACTTTATTATAAATCAAGATACAGATTACCAACCTTATCCACAACCCAGAAGACACCATAAAAAAGTTAAAAAATAATTGAAACATTCTAGTGCCAAATTAGCGTATTATAGTCGTACTAATCATTGTGCATTTGCTTGTAAGTATCTGAAAAGTATAATTATATTCAAATAGATACAATGCAAGTATGCCAATTGATTTAGTGAATAATTTAATCATGTGGGCTAAAAAATACTTAATTTGGCACTAGTTATTTTAAACTTAAGATTTTTCCTATAGGTTAAATATCAATAGTTTCAAATCAAAAATGAATTTATGAACATCATTATTCCTATGGCCGGACGAGGCACCCGTTTACGGCCACATACTTTACAAACCCCAAAACCGCTTATTCCGGTTGCCGGAAAAAGTATTGCCGAAAGGTTGGTTAGGGAAATTGCACAAGTCATGCAACAACCCATTGATAAAATATCATTTATCATCAAACCGGAATTTGGTAAATCTGTTGAACGTCAACTTCTTAGCATTGCTTCAGATATAGGCGCCACCGGACAAATAGATTATCAAACTGAAGCACTGGGCACAGCACATGCCATATACAGCGCCGAGACTTTACTCGACGGTCCCGTAGTGGTCGCCTATGCCGATACGCTATTTAAAGGTGCTTTTGATCTGGATAATAAAGCAGACAGTATAATTTGGGTCAAAAAAGTCGATCAGCCTGAAGCTTTTGGTGTGGTCAAGCTCAATGATAAAAATGAAATAGAAGGCTTTGTTGAAAAGCCCAAAGAATTTGTGTCGGATTTGGCTATTATCGGAATTTATTACTTTAAAGACGGTAAACAACTTAAGGACGAAATTCAATATTTGTTTGATCAAGATATACGCGTGGGTGGCGAATACCAATTGACAACTGCTCTGGAAAATATGCGAGACAAAGGCTTGATATTTAAACCGGGAACTGTTTCCGACTGGATGGATTTCGGTAACCCGAAAGTAGCAATAGAAACCAACGCCAAAGTCCTTAAATATGATTTTATGGAAGGTAAAAATTTGATTTCAAAAAATATAAAAAGTATTAATTCAGAGATTATTGAGCCCTGCTATATCGCCGATGGCGTTCAACTGATTAACAGTAAAATCGGGCCTTATGTATCATTGGGAAAAGACACTAAAATTGAAAATGCACATATCGAAAACAGTTTGATCCAAAATCAAACGATTATCAAAAATGCACAGGTTAAAGATTCTATGATTGGGAGTTATGTCAAATATGATGGCAATTTTGAAATCTTAAATCTGGGAGATTATTCTACTTTGGAATAAAAATTGTAAGTTGTCGGATATGAAGTATTTGGTTTTTATTTTTTGCTTATCTATTTGGCATCTGCCGGCGCAAACACGTCAGAAATCTGCTTCTGTTGACACTTATTTTTACGATGCCATGACAGAGCGCCTTAAAGCTAATTATAAATCATCAAATGAGCTGTTTGAACAGTGCTTAACAATAGATGATCATAACGATGCCATATATTTTAAAATGGCTCAAAATTATTTTGATTTAAAAGATTATGATAACAGTCTAACTTACCTCAATAAAGCTTTGAGCCTTAATTCTAAAAATAAATGGTATCAAAAATTATTTATCGAAATAAAAATCAAACAGAAATCCGATAAAAAAACGGTATATAAACTCATTAAAAACTATAGAGCATTGGCTGCCAATAAATATATCATCAATGATTT
>WGDF01000302.1 GCA_015493405.1 Flavobacteriaceae bacterium | reverse complement strand
GCTGTTTCGGTCATGCTCATATAGTTTTTGGTCAAAACAGGATTGATGACCAAAGCCACAAACAAAGATGAAGACAATACAGTTATCAAAGTAATGGGTAGGTATTGCATAAAATTACCAATAATACCGGGCCAAAATGCCAATGGAATAAATGCAACCAATGTTGTTGCCGTAGAAGCGATTATGGGCCAAGCAACTTCGCCGACGGCATATTTTGCCGCTTCAAAGGGCTTGTAGCCTTCTTGACGGTAACGGTAAATATTTTCGACTATAACAATGCCGTTATCGACCAACATACCGAGTGCCAATACCAGGGCAAACAACACCATAGTATTGAGTGTAATTCCGAAAGAAGCCAGTATCAAAAAGGACATTAACATAGACAAAGGAATGGCTATTCCAACGAATAAGGCATTGCGGAAACCCATGAAAAACATTAAAACGGCAATGACCAATAACATCCCCAAAATAATACTGTTTTCCAAATCAGAGACTTGTGTTCTGGTTCTGTTGGACAAGTCATTTGTAATGGAAACATGCACATTTTTAGGAAAGACTTTGGTTTTGGTTTCTTCTATAATCTTTTTGATTTCATCGGAAGCTTGTATTTGATTGGCCCCACTGCGTTTCTTGATATCGAGCATCACCACCGGCTTGCCAAATTCACGGGCGTAACTTTCGGCATCTTGTTGTTTGTAATGCACTTGTGCTACATCTTTGAGGTAGGTTACCTTGTCTTTGGCTTTGCGAATAATCAAATTTTCGATGACTTTCGGCGATTTGAATTCGCCAATCACACGCACATTTCTTCGTAAGCCGTTTTCTTTTAAATCGCCGGCCGATATAGTCAAATTTTCATTTTTTATAGTACGCTCAATATTACTAAAACTGATATTGCGACTGAGCATTTGATTTAAATCAACCGCCACTTCTACTTCTTTGTCTTGCACACCACGAATATCAGCAGCAGAAATTTGAGGCAGTTGTTCTATTTTATCCTGAAGAAACTCTGCAAACTTTTTAAGTTTATCCGGTGTATAATCTCCTGAAATATTAACATTCATAATGGGTTTTAACTCGGAAAAATCGAGTTTCATAGCATGCGGATTCTGAGGCAAATCTTTAGGCCAATCGCGATCACCCATAGCATCGTCAATTTTATCTTTGACATCTTCCAAAGCTTTATCCGGATCGACATCAAAGGTAAATTTGACATCAATGCTGGAAAAACCGGATTTTGAAGTCGATTTGATTTCATCAATCCCCTTGATTTTTTTAAACTCTTTTTCGAGTGGATTGGTTATGATACTTTCGACATCTTCGGCAGAATTACCCGGATAAGGTGTGGTTACAAAAACTTCAGGCGCGGCCACATCGGGGAAAGCTTCACGGGGCATTTTGATATAGGAAAAAAGTCCTCCAATGGTAAGCAACAAGATAATCAGCTTGACTGTATTATCATTTTTGAGGGCTGCTGTAGATAAACTAAAGGTTTTATGTAATTTTTTCATGTTTAAGATTTATTGATTAACGATTGACCTGAAATATTCTTTTTTATGGTTATAATAGCCCGATTTCAGTCAAACATTTTATTTTCGAACGATTAATTTCTGTCCGATTTTTACCTTATCATTTTTCAAGTGGTTCCAGTTGCGTAAATCGGCCAATGAAACTTTATAATGTTGGTGTATTTCGAATAAGGTTTCGCCCTTCTTAACTTTATGATAAACCGATTCCTCACCTGCTTGACTCTTTGTTTTATGTTGATTATCAACATCTTGTGTCAATTGAGCCGCATTAGTTATCTTAACTTGATCGCCTTCAGTTAAACCCCTAGCTGCTTTGCCGGCAACGATATCGTTGGGATTTAAACCGGATTTGATCCATACGCGCCCTTTATAATCGGGACCTAAAACAACTTTTCTTTTGATTGTTTTATATATCCCTGCTGTCTGATCAACAAGCTGTAAAACATATACAAAATTGTCCCCTGCTCTATCTTCTTGAACAATAGATAAAGGTAAAACTACAACCTGATTTTCTTCCAAATCTTTGATTTTGATATTGCCGGTTAAATTAGGTTTTAAATCACCATTGGTATTCCGTAAATTAATTCTAATCTTAAAAGTTCTGTTGTTGGGGTGGATAAAATTACCCACATAGCCGATTTGTGCGTTAAGGCTTTTGTTAATTTCGGGAAAAACAAGGATAGCCGGTGTCCTTTTTTTTATTTTAGTCAAATATTTCTCACTGACATCTGCTTGCACATATACCCGATCCAAATTGACTACTCTTGCGACGGGACGTTGTGGGGCAGCCATTTCACCTTCCTTAATCATTAAATCGTCTAAAGTGCCACTTATAGGCGCTTTGACATAAAATTTGGCCAGTTGTGATTTTAAAGTTTGAAGTTTACGTACCAGACTTTCCTTTTTGGTTTTGGCTTGTAAGTATGCCATTTCGGAACCTATTTTTTGATCCCAAAGTCTTTTTTGACGGTCATAAGCAGTCTTGGCCAAACTATATTGCGTCCTAATTTCGCTAATTTGATTGCGAAGCACAGCATCGTCCAGTAGCATAATAGTTTCACCCTTACGCACTTTATCGCCTTCATTCTTATATATTTTTTTGACACTTCCCATGGCTTCAGGAATCACCATTACATTGCCATCCGTATCGACATTACCTTGCAATTCAATATAATGTGTAAAAACAGTGGGCGCCACTTTGATGGCCGAAATACCCGGAATTTCCTTGGCTTGCCGGTCGCCCAATTTGGTATTTATTTTTTCCAAAATTTGATGCAAACTGTCGATTTGTCGTTGTATTTGGACTTTTTGCTGCTGCAAATTACCGCCTATTTTCTTGTCATGCTTGTTACAAGCCGATACTAAGGCCAATAAGCTGATTATCACAATGTATTTTTTCATCTGTATATTTTTTATTTTTTGATGATATGGTTTAACTATTTATTTGGTTATATGCCACCTTTATCCACATAGAAGATATCCCCCTCCATGGCTTCGGTATATTTTTTCTGACATTTGTCCGTAAAAACTTTATGCTCAATTTTTCTCTTCACAATAGCTATTCAATTTAAATTATAATACCCCTCTTTATTCCTTTCCCAATATATTTTCAAGAATTACCTTTTTATTGATAATTTCGATAATAGATTGCAAATATTGTTGTTGTGCTTGGTATAATTGCATTCGGGCCTGATTGAGCTGAAAACTGTTTCCGACGCCTTCCTTATATTTAATTTGTTCTTTTCGGGCAATCTTTTCCGATAAGTTTAAATTGTCTTTGGCAATATCATAATTTTTGAAACTGTGTTCATATTCATGACGCGCTTTATCGTATTTGAGTTTGAGTTCTTTGGCTTTTTCTTTGACTTCTATTTGGGCATTGTCATATGCCAATTTGGCTTGTTTCAGGCGTGCAGAACGGCTAAAGCTACTGAAAATCGGGATATTGATATTGAGTCCGAATAAAGATTGCTCATACCAATTTTGTGTTGTATCAAAGAATTTGAAATCATTGTTGTAAGCATTTTTACCATAATTGACAAAAGCGGCGATGGTTGGTAAAGCTTTAGTTTTTTCATATTTCACTTGCAATTTTTTAGCCTTTTCTTGATTTTTTGCCATAAGAAAATCGATATTTCGATCTGCTTCAAAAGGTTTTTGCAATAAATCCAATTGCATATGATCCGTTTTTAATTTTTCAATATCATCAGACAATTCCAAAGCCGCATCGATGGGGCGTCCCATTGTAAAATTGAGCATTTCGTAAGCCACTGTTTTCATCTGTTGCAAATAATCGAGCTGATTTTTCAGATTGGATAAGGTAATCTGCATTTGTTCTACATCAGTTTCTTCTACCAAACCATTTTGATACATTTGTCGTACTTCAAAGAGATTTTGCGCAACCACTGCGATGTTTTGTTGCATAATTTTAATACTTTCATCGGTTAATAAAGCATTGCCGTAAGCATTGACGACTGCTTCCTTTACCTTTTGACGCGTTTTGATGGCGGCATGCTCCGAAATTTGCTTAAAAGTACGTGATGACTGTAGCCCCACCAAGTATGAACCACTGAAAATCAATTGCTTGAGTGTTACCGACCATTTCATATTTTGCTCTGTGCCAAATTTAATCGGCACGTAGGTTCCGGGAGGCGCTTGCGGATTCATAATCCGCGCCGGTAACAAATTGACCGGCTGTTTGATAAATTGTTGATATGAGGCCACGCCATCTATTTGCGGAAAACCCATTGCCGTGGTTTCCCAAACTTTTTTTTGGGCTTTTAACACATTATTTTGAGCTTTTTTAATGTTTGCATTGTGCTGTAAAGCATATTGAATAGCGTCTTGTAAACCAAATTGACTTTGTTCTTGTGCCTGTGCAAATGTTATGGCAAATAGTATTAATATAATGTATAATGATTTCATTATTTGAGGAATTGAGGATTACTTTTATTTCATAGATTGTTTAATATGCGATATCTAATTACGGCTTCATATTTTGTTTCTGTTTTTAATTTGCGGAAGTGAGGATGTTTTATTCATTTCAGATTTCAGATTTTCGATTTGCGATTTCAGATTTAATTTGCTTCAGACCAAATATTACTTATAATTTGAGAAGATGAGGAAAGAAAATCATTTCAAATTTTTGTTTGATAAAATTTTAAAATAATTCATTAAGTCTCAATTTTTTATTTTCAATTACACTTTATCGCTTTCCACTTTCAACTAATAACTTTAATTTCTTTCTTCCTTTCTTGGTAGAAATGCCGCTCAAAAACATATTGAGAAACATATCCATAGTAGAGCTTTTATCGAATAAATCGGGAGGAAACATCTCAGGATTGGACAAATTTAAAGTGTTGACAAAATACATTCGTTTGATAAATTCCTTATCCAGATTGTCCTTGTAATAGCCTTGTTTGATGCCTTTTTTCAAATTATGTTCCAGGCATTCCATAATAGAATTGAACTTTTTTTGTTCCAAAGAAGTGGCTATGTCAGGATAATATTTTTTAAGTTGGTAATAGGGTGAACTATCCGATTTGCTCAGATTCTCTTTAATCATGTCTTTGACTCTGAATAATTCTTGATACGGATTGAGTTTCATCATACAAATTTGATCTATCTGAGTTTGAATTTGATCAAAAACAAAATTGACCGTTTGCTGTACCAGCCCATCTTTTCCGGTAAAATATTGATAAATCGTCTTTTTGGAAATCCCCAATTCACGGGCGATTTGATCCATAGTCACATTTTTAATGCCGTATTTGAAATACAGTTCTGAAGATTTTTGAATAATTTTATCTTTCATCTGTTTATTTTTTGTTTTAATACTATAGTCAGCTATTATCTTTGATGATTATATTAATCATGTCAGTTTCATTGCCTTATAATTTGATAGGGCAAATATACAAAGGAAACTTTAAATACCAAAAAAGTTTTTAAGGTTTATGTTAAAAATACATCAGCGCTCCCCAGAACAGAGCAATTTATGTATGGTCAATACTGAAGAAACATATGAAATAGTAGGATACATTATCCGGCCCCTTGATATAGTTGGTGTCAAAATTAAATTAAAATATAATTTTTAGATTTTAAAACTTAAAGCCTTGAAGTATTGGAGACCTAGTAATGTGGATTTTTATTTATTCTTTCTAGAATTTTGTCGTATATCAAATATTGCGCTACCGCACGATTGCATTGTGTGGTTTAGGTTATCAAAACATATCACAAACAAAATTACCATGCTTCAAATATAATAATTTTCTATGCAATATCTCTTGTCCTGTATAAAAAACTGCCACACGAAAGGATTCGTGCGGGGGTATGGAACGCGATACAATCGCGCACCAGCGGGGGTACATTTTTTTACAAAAAACGTTTTAAAGATTATATACAAAAAAATATTGCTATGCTTTAAGCAAAAAGAACTTTCAACTTTTAACAAAACGCTACCACACGATTGCATCACCAACGCTACCGCACGATTGTATCGTGTGGTTTATATTATCAAAACATACTAAATACAATTATATCTTCTAATAAACCTTTTCCACCGGCATAATCTATGGCACTACTATAAACATATTCGTAACTTTTAAAAACCAAACCTGCTTCTACCGGATTTTGATGAATATAATTTATCTTTTCTTTTATAAGCTTATTGCTCCATAATTCTATGGGTTTGTTATCATGTCGCCAAAATTGAAAATTCTTTACATTTGAACTTTTATTGGCAGCATTTTTAAAATGTTCCAATAAAAATTCTTTTCTACTTTCTCTAGGATTTTCTTGTATAGCTTTTATAATAGACTTGCTGGTAAACCTTTTAAAATCACCCAGCAATAATGCCGGATGTTGCCCCTTAACACTTCTAAAGATTAAATGAACATGATTGGTCATTATACACCAAGCTACAATTTCCATCCCTTTTTGCTTTTGACTGAATGCTAAACTTTCTACTAAAATATTTTTATATTCATTGCGAGTAAAAACATCTAACCAATCAACCACAGCAAAACTTACAAAATATAAACCATCCGGATTGTGAAATTTGTAATTGCGACTCATGCTTCAAATATAATAATTTCTATGCAATGTTTCTTGTCAGGTATAAAAACTACCACACGAGAGGATTCGTGCGGGGATATGGTACGCGATACAATCGCGCACCAGCGGGGGAAAAACAGGAAAAAATATTACTACCTTTAAGCAAAAAAGCCACTCAAAAACAAGTGGCTTTTGGTTTTTATAAGCTTTTACTACACGATTTTTTTAAGATTAAACTACCACACGAGAGGACTCGTGCGGCAGCCTTTAGTTTTGCATCATAGAAATTTTATTAATTTTGACTAACAACCAACTGACAAAGTAAACCATGTGCGGCGCAAGTTTTTTAGAACTATCCCCCGATTAGGACTTTGTCAGTTTATACTGAATGAGATTCAAATAGTTATTCAGGCTTAAAGGCCTATTATTAAGGTTTCGAATGTATTCAGTAATCGGTTGCTAATCTTTAAAACTTTTATTATGAGCAAATTTACAAATTTTTCAGGTATTGATGTGTCCAAAGATTTTTTTGATGCAGTAATTTTATTAAATGGCAATAAAAACAATCCTATTCACAATCAATTTGAGAACAGTTACAAAGGAATCAAATCTTTTAAAAAATGGCTAGCGGATCTTGGTGCTACTAACAAAAATACTTTGGTGTGTTTGGAACACACAGGTATTTATGGAAAGTTGATTATCAAGCATTTGCTTGCGTTTGATTTTTCTATTTGGGTAGAAATGTCCTTGAAAATCATTAGAAGCATTGGTGTTCAAAGAGGCAAAAACGATAAGCTTGATGCCGGAAGAATTGCCTACTATGCTATGAAAAATGTGGATGAAGCTGTATTGTACAAAGCGCCTTCAGAAATAGTTGAAAGAATTAGAAAATTATTATCATTACGAAATACACTGATTACTACCAAAGCCGGATTGCTCAAAAATCTCAAAGAACTGGAAACCTTTGACAAATCATTAGCACGATTATCTAAACAAAGTCAAACCAATACAATTAAAGGGATTGAAAAAGATTTGAAAAACATTGAAGTACAACTCAATGAACTAATTAAATCTGATGAAAACTTAAACAGAGTATATAAACAAGCTACTTCTGTTCCGGGAATAGGAAAGGTTACCGCCTTATTTCTTATCGTTTTTACTAATGAGTTTACCATGTACACAACCCCTAGACAATTAGCATGTTACTGTGGCGTAGTACCTTTTGAATATACTTCCGGCAAAAGTGTAAAAGGAAGACCCAGAGTACATTACATGGCAAATAAAATAATGAAGAAGCAATTGCACATGTGTGCGCTTTCTGCTGTAACTTATGACCCTGAAATGAAAGCTTATTTTGAAAGGAAAGTTGAGGAAGGTAAAAACAAGATGCTTGTTATCAACAATGTAAGAAACAAATTAGTTCATAGAGTTTGTGCCTGTATTAGAGATAATAGAATGTATGAAGTAAAAGAAACTGTATAGACACGCTTTTTTTATAACTTTGCTCTGTCAGAGTGAAGCGGAAACAGGCTCTGCTGAGGAGCAACCTGTCAGGAATAACCTTTGATGCCGACAAAAAAGTCAAAAAAAGGGAGATTCGTACTCCCTTTTTTTGACTTTTTAGAGGCTTCTTATGCCTAAAAAAACCTAAATAACATTTTTTGAAAAAAAATGGGTAGTATCCCTTTTTGTGTGTATAGGTTCGTTTTCTTATATGCAAATGTAATGATTATTTCCTTGTCTTTGAATGCTTGCAAGAACGGAATGAAGGCTGAGGCGTAGCCGAAG
>WGDF01000301.1 GCA_015493405.1 Flavobacteriaceae bacterium | reverse complement strand
TGCATGATTTTTCTATCCAATTTGTCGAGTTCTTCGGGTTTGGAATTGATTTCCATACGCAATTTACTGGCGGCTTCGTCCATCAAGTCGATTGCTTTGTCCGGTAAAAATCTATCGGAAATATAACGACTGGATAATTCTACGGCATTGATGATAGCATCATCTTTAATACGTACTTTATGATGTTGTTCATATTTGTCTTTGATACCACGCAAAATGGAAATGGCAGATTCTTGATCGGGTTCATCAACCATAACTTTTTGGAAACGGCGTTCCAAAGCTTTGTCTTTTTCAAAATGTTTTTGGTATTCGTCCAAAGTGGTCGCACCAATGGTTCGTAACTCACCACGCGCCAATGCGGGCTTTAAAATATTGGCGGCATCCATAGCACCTTGACCGCCGCCGGCACCGACCAAAGTGTGAATTTCATCGATGAACAGAATGATATCGCCTTCTGATTTTTTAACTTCGTTAACGACGGATTTCAAACGTTCTTCAAATTCACCTTTGTATTTGGCCCCTGCCATAAGGGCACCCATATCCAATGAATAGATTTGTTTGTCTTTCAAATTGTCCGGCACATCACCTTTGGCAATACGGTGTGCCAATCCTTCTACAATGGCGGTTTTACCCGTTCCGGGTTCACCAACCAATATCGGATTATTTTTGGTACGGCGTGATAAAATTTGCAAAACACGACGTATTTCCTGATCACGGCCAATTACCGGATCCAATTTGCCTTCGCGGGCTAATTTGGTCAAGTTAATCGCGTATTTTTCCAAAGCTTGATAGGTATCTTCTTGACTTTGAGAAGTCACACGACTTCCTTTGCGAATCTCTTGAATGGCAGCTTCCAAAGCTTTTTTGGTTACGCCCATTTCTTTCAACATACGTGATACATCATCGCCGCTGGCAAATATGGCTAATAACAAATGTTCGATAGACACATAATCATCTTTCATTTTTTCAGCCAAATTAAGGGCATCAGTCAAAGTTTTTGAGGCCGTTCTGGACAATTGCGGCTGACTACCACCTTGTTGTTTAGGCAATGAATTGATATATTGATCAAGTTTTTGTTTAAACAAATTAACATCTACACCGACTTTTTTTAAGATATGCGGTGTCACATTTTCATCCACTTCCAGGATGGCTTTCATCAAGTGCGCATTGTCAATCTGCGGATTCCCCAATCCTTGGGCTATCTGCATGGCTTTTTGCACAGCTTCTTGTGATTTTATAGTAAATTTATCAAAATTCATAGTCTATTATTTTTTAAAGTTTATATTCATTTTTAATTCGTTCTACAAATTACAAAATTTATTCCCAAGTTACAAATAAGACAAAACGGCGCGATTATGCTAGAAAATCTGCTTTTTTGTCTTGTTTTTATGACGAAATTGCGGATTTTTGATTATTTGATATTTTGTATTGGTTTCGGGTGTCGTTTCGCCAGAATGATGCAGTACAACGAGAGACAAAGAATCGGGTCTTATCCAAATATGAGTTGTATCCCAACTTGAGATGTTTTTAAGGTAGAACAGGAATAGCCTGATATTTTACTTCTTGCATTTCCGGCTTATACAGTGATGAGAAGACTTGCCAAAATAATATGAACTTTGGAAATTGTTTTAAAATAACCGATAATCAATAACTAATTATGATTTTGATTGGAATAAATATGATAACCAGCTTTGGCAAGAATCTTATTTTCTATAGCGATTGTTAGAACCGTTTTTCTTTCTATTGGCAAAAAATTCTTGTTTACGGCGTTGTTTTTCCTTTTCGAATGCTTTCTTTTCAAGTGCTGTCATAGGTTGGTCTGTCTGTGGAAAAACTTGATTGTCAATGCATTTTATTCTTTGTTTAATCAGCTTTTCAATCTGTTTGATATAAGCATTTTCTTCGGGTTCACAAATAGAAATAGCGATTCCGTTTGCACCTGCTCTGCCGGAACGACCGATACGATGCACATAATCTTCTGCGACATTGGGGATGTCATAATTGATAACATATTTTAGTTTTTGAATATCAATGCCACGAGCAGCAATATCGGTGGCAACCAGCACGCGCACTTCTCCCGATTTGAATTGTTTAAGGGCTTTTTGGCGTTGTGGTTGGCTTTTGTTGCCATGTATGGCAGCTGCTTTTATTT
>WGDF01000300.1 GCA_015493405.1 Flavobacteriaceae bacterium | reverse complement strand
GAGTGTGCATTGGTCAAATCACCATTGCAATAAAAACGGTAAGCAGCAGTTAAATTACGCGGTTCCATTTTATGAAAAATGTTTTGTATATCAATTAGATTGTTGGTTTTTAAATCGAAATCAATACCGGAACGCAACAATTCTTCAGCCAGAAGCGGCACATCAAAACGATTGGAATTAAAACCGGCTAAATCGGCATCTTGAATCAGTTCAAAGACTTCTTGCGAAATTTCCTTAAAAGTCGGCGCATCGGCTATATCGGCATCGTAAATACCATGAATTTTAGAGGCTTCCAAAGGAATAGGCATTTCGGGATTTACCCGCCAAGTCTTAGTAATCTCTTGCCCATCAGGCAGCACTTTAATAATAGCTATTTCGACGATGCGATCTTTGGCAGTATTTACACCTGTAGTTTCCAAGTCAAAAACACAGATAGGTTTAGTCAGTTGTAAGCTCATTTGGTTTTTATTTTTTGTAATTTGTTTTTTAAAAATTCGGACAGTGGATTTTTAGCCCATTTATTTTGCAAATCTATGAATTTATATCCCAATTTATTGGGTTGCGGTTCTAAAATTTCATTGAGGAAAGCTTTTTGCAACATATATTCAATCCAATAATCTTCTTTGTTATGCACCGGATCAAATTTCACTTTCAAATCAATGTGATACAATTTTGCCATATTCTGATACCAAAATGCCGTCCAGCCACTTTTATATTTCTTCAAAAAATCATAAACCGTTTGGCCGGTTTGACGGTGGAATAATTTGGACAGAATACGCCCTTCACTTTGAGTGAGGTTTTTAAGTTTAGGCTCAAATTCTTTTTGAATCCACCGTTTAACAATACGCATATACCGCTTGCGTTGCCTTCTTGTCATTTTAGCCAATCTTTCATCCAATTTTTGCACATTATCACCCGATAATTTGGCAAAAGGATAAACTTTATAAACACGACGCCTGATCCACCAGTAATGTTTTAATTCACGGTAATTGTTGAAATGCATTTTGGGCAAAATCACAATAGAATCCAAATTAAAAACCGGAATGGAATCCGATGCCGGATACAAGATGATATTTTCCCGATTTAGTTTTAAACTATCACTTTGCGGGTAAGCATAATGCACAAAAGCAATCATCAATAAAATAAAAACATAGTATCGATTAGTCATAGATAATTTCATCAATTTATTAAAGCTTAGCATCAAAAATAACTAAATTTCAACGGTTTTTTACCTGAGCTTTAATTTTTATTGTATTTTTGGACTTCATCTTGAACTTATCAATAATAATGCCTAAACGGATTAAACTTTCTTTTATCTTTATTCTGTTGTTGCAAATGCTCTTCGGACAAAATGACAGTCTGCATTTGCCCTTGGATATTCCTTTATACCTGTCAGGAACCTTTGGTGAATTGCGTAGCAATCATTTTCATTCGGGACTGGACATCAAAACAAACAATGAGGAAGGCTTGCCGGTTTATGCTGTAGATGATGGTTATGTTTACCGTATTAAAATAACCCGAAACGGTTATGGCAAAGCTTTGTATATCAAACATCCGTCGGGATTGGTTTCCGTATATGGCCATCTCAAATATTTTAACGACCGAATTGAATCTTATATCAAACAAAAACAGTACAAAAAACAAAAATTTGAAATAGAAGTTTTCCCTTACAAAATAGAATTACCTGTCAAAAAAGGAGAAATTATTGCTTATAGCGGCAATACAGGCGGGTCCTCGGGACCTCATTTACATTTTGAATTGCGCAATATAAAAGAGCATCCACTGAATCCGATGTTGTATGGTATTCGCATTAAAGATACTGAATTTCCCATCGTCAAAAATGTTTTTGCTTATCCTTTGGACAGTCTGTCTCAAATTAACCAAATCGGACATCGTGTCAAATTAAATCTGACTCGGCTCAATGACAGTTTATACTTAGCCGATCCGCTTATAGCCTACGGACAAATAGGTTTGGGCATTGAAGCTTATGACCCTCAAAATTTCGTAAAAAATCATAACGGCTTATATAAAGTTAAGGTAAAAGTGAATGGCTTGCCGGTATACGAACATGTAATGTCCGAATTTTCCTTTGCCAATTCAAAATATATCAATGTCATTATCGATTATCCTTACTATCTCAAATACCATAGACGCATACAAAAACTTTGGGTGGTCCCCTATAATCCATTGGAGATTTACACACAATTGGTCGGCGATGGTAGTCTTAAAATCAAGCAAGGGCAAAGCTATCAAATCAGTATAGAATTATCTGATTTTAACCAAAATAAAACACTCATTAAAATACCTGTTAAAGGCTATAAAACCAAAATTTTAGAGCATATCCCTAGTCTTAAAACACCTTATTTTGTCGATATAAATAAGAATAACACCATTAATCTAAGTCCCTGGACAATTGTTTTCAGGCCGCATACGGCTTATCAAAACTTTTATCTTAAAGCCGAAGGTCGCCCCACAGCTTTGAATATCAAACAACCTTATAAGGCTTTACAAAAATCTTATATCATAAAATATCCGCTTAAATTGATTCAACCAAAACTGCGTCCTTATGCTTATATTGCTTTATACGGCAAAAAGGGACATACCTATTATATTTATACGACCAAAGCACAAGACAGCTTAAAGGCTTACACCAAACGCTTTGGAAACTTTGTAATCCGTTACGATAGTATCGGGCCTTATATCAAGCCTTTAAATTTTAAAGAAAAATCAGATTTGACCAATTATCATTTTTTAAAATTTAAAATCGGGGATAAAAAAACCGGCATCAAGGCTTATAACGGCTATATTGACGGCACATGGATATTATTGGAATATGATTACAAAAAAGGCACCTTGACCTATGATTTCTCCGATCAAAAACGCAAAGGACACAAACATCAACTCAAGATTGTTGTAGAAGACAATATGGGAAATGTGCGGCAATACCAAAGTTATTTTTATAGAAAAGAATAAGTTGCTTAACTTTGTTAGAAAATAAACAAATGAAAAAAGTTATTATTTCAATCCTAGTCTTATTAGCTACGCAACAAGGATTTTCTCAAGCTATTGTTACGTATCAATTTTCTAATATTGATAAATTAGGCATTGGTTATCAATTTTCACAAAAATTATGGGGTGATTTGCGCATTCATAACCATGAAACAACCGAGGACTTATCTTTTGATATAATTGCTTTAAATAATTTCGTTCATCGGAATCATCATGATTTTTATATAGGCGCCGGTGTCAATATCAACAACTATTTTGAAACAGTTTGTTTAGTCGTGCCAATAGGCGTGCAAATAAGTCCTTTTACAACAGCTCCCCACTTGTTTTTCAGTGTTGAAATAGACAATTATATATATGATTTTGATGCTGGTTTTGAAATGCCTTTTGCTTTGGGAATTCGTTATAAATTTAAATAAAACCGATGAAACATTTTTATTTGATCCTGCCCGTATTTTTACTGTTAAATGCTTGTAACACTCTAAAATCACCTGAGTTTCAAGGAATTGAGAGCGTAAAACTAAAGAACGATAATGAACAACCGGTTTTAGTAGCTAATGCAAGATACCATAATCCGAATCTGGTAGGTGGCCAATTTAAGATTTCGGAAGTCAAAGTTTTTGTCAATGATAAATTTTTAGCCAACCTCAATTCGGCCACTTATCAAGTGCCTTCAAAAAAAGATTTCATCATCCCGCTTGAAGTAGATTTAGATCAAAATTATTTCAAAAAAAATAATATTCTGGAGGCCTTAAACAGTGCCATAAATAACAAACTGAAGGTGCGTTATCAAGGGAAAATTTACTATGTCAGTTATGGTCTTAAAGTTCCCTATAAGATTGACTATACTCAGAACATCAAAGTTTTTAATTAATGGCGACCGACACCTATTATACTATATATCAAGAAATTGAACCGGCTATCTATAAAGATCGGAAGAGTAAATTCATCGCTTATGCTTTCCCTGTTAAAAATGTTGCCGATATAAAAGCCTGCATTTACAAACTTAAAAAAGCCCACCACAGTGCTCGACATTGGTGTTATGCCTACCGCCTCGGAATAGAAAATATTGATGAACGTGCCAATGATGACGGCGAACCCTCAAACTCTGCCGGCATGCCGATTCTCAACCAAATCAAAGCCAAAAATCTGACCAATGTCTTGGTGGTTGTTGTGCGTTACTTTGGCGGCGTAAAATTGGGCGTCGGTGGACTCATTCAAGCCTACAAAACAGCTGCCCAATTGGCCTTGGAACAGGCTGAAATCGTTGAAAAAATTCGCACAAAAAACTTACAAATCATTTTTGATTACAATGATATGGATAAGGTCATGCGACTCATCAAAGCACATCAACTCGAGATTTTAAGCCAAAATCTGCAAGAAAAGGGAGAAATTATACTTTCCATTCGTCTGGATGATTTTGAAACGATCAAAAAGACTTTTGAAAAAATCCACACGCTAAATGTTAAAGAAATAGCATAAAAAAACGACAATCAAAAATGACTGTCGTTTTTTGGTACCTTGGGTGGGAATCGAACCCACACTCTGTTGCCAGAACTGGATTTTGAATCCAGCGCGTCTACCAATTCCGCCACCAAGGCATTGGGATTGCAAATATAAAAAAGATTTTTTTATAAAAAATAATTTTTCAATTTTTATTTTTTCATTTAATTATCAGGGTGCAAATGATTGCATATGATATAATCGTCCGGCATACAATACCTGTAAAACACATGGCGTGTTTTTTTGTAGAGACGCACGGCCGTGAATTTGGACAAAATGAATGCCGTGTTGTTTTATGGAGACGCACGGCCGTAAATTTGGACAAAACAAATGCCGTGTTGTTTTATGGAGACGCACGGCCGTAAATTTGGACAAAACAAATGCCGTGTTGTTTTATGGAGACGCACGGCCGTGCGTCTCTACAAAAAAATCAAAAAATCAATTTATTTTTGTGACACATTATCTATTTTGATACCCTGTGCATTCCGGTTTATTTTTCGTAATAATCCCAATAACACTTTACCGGGGCCAACTTCATAAAATTCGGTTGCCCCATCTGCAATCATTTGTTGTATACTTTGTGTCCATCGCACCGGAGCCGTCAATTGTTTGTTTAAATTTGCTTTAATTTTATCGGGATTGGTTTCCGCTTGTGCCGTAACATTTTGATATATCGGTGCTATCGGATTTTTAAATTCTGTGTCGGCAATTGCTTTTGCCAATTGTTCCCGAGCCGGTTCCATCAAAGGCGAATGAAAAGCCCCGCCAACCGGTAACAAAACAGCCCGACGCGCACCGGCTTCAAGCAAAGCTTCATTAGCACGTTTAACAGCGTCGGTTGCACCACTAATGACCAATTGTCCCGGACAATTATAATTGGCCGGTGCAACAATTCCTTCTATTTTTCGACAAACAGCTTCTACTGTTTCATCATCCAGATTTAAAATAGCAGACATGGTAGAGTCAGCAAGTTCCGTAGCTCTTTGCATGGCCTCTGCCCTATTGGACACCAAACGCAGTCCATCTTCAAAACTCAAAGATTTTCCGGCGACTAAAGCTGAAAATTCACCTAAAGAATGTCCGGCTAACATATCCGGTTGAAAATCTTGACCGAGCAATTCAGCCGAAATAACCGAATGCAAAAAAATAGCCGGCTGGGTCACCCGTGTTTGTTTTAAATCCTCAGCACTACCTTCAAACATAATTTTGGCAATATCGAAACCCAATATTTCATTAGCTTGTGCAAACCGTTTTTTAGCCAGATCAAATTGATCATAAAGATCTTTACCCATTCCTTCAAATTGCGCCCCTTGTCCAGGGAAAATATATGCTTTCATAAATTATGATTTTAATTACTTACAAAAATACACTTTTTTAATGTGAATTGATGTTTATAACGCGAGTTCGATATAAAATTCGTTTACAGTTTGAATGAATCTTCATTTTGGAAAAAACTTCAAGCCTGTAAACAAAAAAATAAGGCAGCCTTTTTACATGCTGCCTTAAAAATTTACACTTCAATAAGAAAAATTAATGCAAAATATCAATCGTGGTGCAAATAAGACCATTGGTTACTTCGTGCCCACCGGCAGTCGTGCCTTTAAAACTGATTTTTAACAAATCGCCTACGGCGGAAGCCGCTTTTACGACTTTAAATTCAAGCCCGCTACTTTCTAAATTAGCATCATTTAAAATGATATTGGAGCCTTCGACATCTTGCCAATGAGCTGTATGCTGAGATATTTCATCTTGATCGGAAGCCGAACTGTGAAAATAAAATTGAGGATTCACATCGGTCCAAACATCATAAACCTTTTTGTTGACTGCATAATTGGATGCCGGCCAAATTTCAGCTGTCACTTGTGCTTCCGTATGGGTAAATGTCGTACCGTCAATGGTATAAGTTATGGCAAAATCACAAGTTTCGGGTTCGGGTTGAGGGTCTACCGGTGACGAGCAAGCCGGCCCTATGATGCTCAATGCGATTAATAATAATACGAAAGGAAGAATTGTTTTAATTGTTTTCATAAGAAATAAATTTTAATTGTTTTGATTTTAATTTTTGATAATAAAAAGCGGCAATCATAAAAATAAGTATGCCGATAAATTGAGAATGAGACAGGATACCGTCGATTACAAAACCACGTGTATCACCTCTAAATAATTCTATGATGTTTCGAGCTACGGCATATAACATTAAATACAACATAAATATTTGCCCCTCAAACTGTTGTCTTTTTTTAATTTGATACAAAATAAATATGATGATTAGTAAAGCCGAAACTTCATACAATTGTGTAGGATGAACGGCGACTCCATTTGTTTTAGGAAAAATCATTCCCGTAAAACCATCCGTTGGTTTGCCATAACAACAGCCACCGAAAAAACAGCCCATACGTCCAATTGTATGCACGATTAATGTTGTAAAAGCCAAAATGTCTAACATTGGCCAAACCGGCCATTTGTGTTTATTGAAATACCATAATAGAAAAGGGATAATACTTATAAAAGAACCATAAAACACAAAGCCACCTGAAAAATTGTGTCCTAATCTATCAGGGTGCGCCCAATAATATGCGGGATTTTCCAAATAAAAAAACAGTTTACCGCCTATAAAACCGACTATAAAGATTAAATAGAAAAAATGATTGGATAAAACTTTTCTTTCCAGTTCTTTTTTAGCACGCCACTTGGTAAATAAAGCTGCTATAAGTGTTCCCACCACAATACAAAAAGCATAGGTGTAAATGGTTTGATCCAGCCCAAACAAATGAAAATGAAATAATTCAGGATGCATATTAAATTTTATAAACAAACATTAGGGTCAGTATCATCAGTATCCAGATTGTTAAGAACGCCAATGGTATAAGATATGGTTTGCGAACCGCAACCATCACCATCAGCATCTATATAACCCAACTTCAGCACATCTTGAATCACACATAATTCAACTTCCAAACCACTGGCAGTAATATCATATCTAAAGTCGTCGCCCACCGCAGAGCCCGTACTACCGGTAACACCTCTTTGACAAGTTACCGTAACGGCATAAGTCGAACCATTATAATTAATAGTACCCGGACCGGAATCACCTTCATTAACCACATTGGTTGAAAAGTTAAAATTTCCCGGTTGCGCTGTTTCGTAAATCTCGACCGCAGGCCCATTGGATGTGGCCGTGTAATATTCGGTCGTTAAATCTGATTCAGCAATAGAGGTATGAATATTACCATTGCTATCATTGAAAGTCAGCCCTTGAAAATTACATTGATTGTCATTTGGAGCCGGTGCGTTGTCATTGTCGCAACCGGTTTGTGTCAATAATAATGTAAGCAGAAATGCCAACACTAAACTACTTGATTTGTTAATTTTTTTCATCTTATTTCTTTTTTTAAATTAATCTAAAATAATTCCTAAAGTGCCTTCATAATGTCCGGTCGCCTGATTACCTTGGATATCCATAAATGTATAATCGACATCAATCGTACTATTTGCGGGTGTGGCCATATCAATATGAACGGCATTAATCACAAGACTCGGCCCTACGGTTCCGGGATAATGCCATAAACCGATAGCTTCGGGAATTTGAGAAAAATTCAATCCGTTTTCACTGCCAAGTGAAGTCCCTGCTTGCAAATTATTACTGATAAATGAGTCTTTTGAAAAACCGGTATTCGGCACGCCAAAACCATTGATATCTGAAGTCAGAATACTTGATGCCGTATAAGTATGGCCTGTGGTTATAGTACCTGAACCCAAAGTCGGATTATTGCTTTCAAACACCTGCAACTTAACCAGTTGGGTTGTATTGGTTGAATACGCATAAGCATACCCTACACCTTGATCGCCAAACGTATCGGTAATACGACCATTCGCAAAGAAAAAGGTATAATAATCGGGATGACCACTCTGATCTCTATCTGCTTGGTCTATAGCAATATAAGCATTTGGGGTTTCATAAAAATTACCGTTTATGCTAAAACCATCCGTGGGATTTTGAGGGTCATTTTGAGCATCATCATTAGCATCACAAGCGGTAAATACAAGGCTTATTAGAACCAATAAGGGTAACAGTTTTAGTTTGGATTTCATTTGTTTTATTTTTAATTAAATATTTTTTAAATTGGTACTATCAAACGATTTTAGAGATCTATTCTTAATCCGGATTAATAAATAACCTAGAAATGCTTTTGATAACACGTCAAAATTATAGGTATATCAGCAGAAAAAATACACCCGTTTATTAAAAAGGGCTTTTCATTCGATAAAAGGCCTATTTGAATCTATAGAGCAAATTGTTCAGAAAGATTTTAGCCCTATTTTGAATTAAATACGTAACAATTTTGTATTTTTAACGTTTATAATAAACACCGTATAAACTTAATAATTATGAAAAAAACAACATTTCTTCTTTTTTTATTGACATCTACAGCACTTTGGGCACAAACTGCCGATCAAATTATTCAAAATTATATCAATAAGATTGGCGGAACGAAATTGGATCAAGTTCATGCCATTTTGCAAAAAGGCACGATGTCCAGTAATGGAATGGACTTCCCTATGGAATCTTATCAAGATACGTCCGGAAAAATCTATTCTAAAATTAAAATGATGGGAACAGATATGACAACTGTCGCTTTTGACGGTCAAAAAGGCTTTATGTTTGATAACGCCAGCTTTGGTTATAAAGATATTCCGGATAGCATCGCCACGCATTACAAAAGTAAAGCCAAAAATCTCTTTGGGTATTTTTATAAATACAAAGCCAATGGCGGCAAGGTTAAATACTTAGGCAAACAAAAAATGGACAGTTTACAAACCGATGTTGTGATGCTTTCCATAGCCAAATCTCCTATTAGCGGTATCAATGATTTTACAGCTTACTTTAATCCGACTACGCACCTGTTAACAGCTTTAAAAGTTTTAAAAAGCGGCCATATTATTGTCACTAAACCGGATCAATACAAATCCTTTGATGGCATCTTACTCCCCACAAAAATCAGCACTGAAGTCGATGGTAATCCGGTTATGACTTTGACCATTGATTCTATTAAAATTATTCCCCCGGCTCCGGATCAATCTATTTTTATCAAACCTAAACAATAACCTAAATCTGCTCAAATGAAACTATTGAAAATACCACTGCTTATTTTATTTTTAACTCAAATACAAATTTCGATGGCACAAAAAATTGCTTATGAAGAATATGATTTGCCCAATGGATTACATGTTATTTTACACGAAGATCATACGGCACCTGTTGTAACAGTTGGCGTTATGTATCATGTCGGTGCTAAAGATGAAGATCCCGGCCGAACCGGATTTGCACATTTCTTTGAGCATTTGCTCTTTGAAGGCACCAAGAATATTCCCCGTGGCAAATGGATGGAAATTGTCAGTTCGCATGGCGGACAAAACAATGCCAATACAACTGACGATCGCACTTATTACTACGAAGTATTTCCGTCAAACAACTTGGCACTGGGCTTATGGATGGAAGCCGAACGGATGCGCCATGCCGTCATTAATCAAGTGGGTGTCGATACTCAAAATGAAGTCGTCAAAGAAGAGAAACGTTTGCGTTACGACAATCAACCTTACGGCCATTTTATGGAAGCCATTAAAAAAAATGTTTTTACCAAACATCCCTATCGACATACAACCATAGGTAAAATGGCAGATTTGGATGCAGCCAAACTTGATGAATTCAGGGCTTTTTATAAAAAATTCTATATTCCGAATAATGCCACTTTGGTCGTTGCCGGAGACATCAACAAGGCCGAAACCAAAAAACTGATTGATAAGTATTTTACAACGATACCCAAAGGCGCTCCCATCAATAGACATCAAATCATTGAGCCGCCCATTACGCAAGAAAGACATGCTGTATATTATGACAAAAACATTCAGAAACCGGCTATTATGCAGGCCTATTTGACCCCTTCTATGAAAGCCCGTGATGCCTATGCCCTCGATATGCTTTCGACTTACTTGAGCAGTGGCAAGAGCTCAGTCTTATATAAAAAATTGGTCGATCAAGAAAAAAAAGCTTTAATGGTCGGAGCGTTTAATCTCAGTCAGGAAGATTATGGCACCTATATTATTTTTGCTATTCCAATGAATGACAAAATTAGTTTAGATACATTAACCAAAGAAATCGATGCCGAAATTGCCAAAGTGCAAACCAATTTGATTTCGGAAAAAGATTACCAAAAATTGCTGAATAAATTTGAAAATAATTTTGTCAATGCCAATACCTCTATGAAAGGTATTGCTAATAATTTGGCCCGTTACCATGTGCTTTATGGCAATACTGATCTCATCAACAAGGAATTGGATATTTATAAAAGCATCACACGTGAAGATTTACGCCGTGTCGCTCAAAAATACCTGAATAAGAATCAAAGGGTATTATTAGAATATTTGCCTAAAAAAAATGATTCAACTAAATCTAAAAAATAATGAAAAAGTTACTTTATACCCTCCCGATTATTTTAACCTTCCTAAGTATTTCATGTGGAAGTACTCAGCAAACCACTGTTAAAAAAAATGATTCTATGCCGCAAGAAGATATTAACAAAATGCCTGAAGCTAAAGCCGCCCCGGCAATCAAATTTCAAAAACCAAAAGTATTTAAACTGGATAACGGCCTGACGGTTATTGTGGTTGAAAATCATAAATTACCCCGTGTCAATGCCAGTTTGAGAATTGACAATACCCCTTTTAAACTCGGCGATAAAAAAGGAAGCGACGATCTGTTAAGCGCCTTATTAGGCACCGGTTCAAAACATATGACCAAAGATGAATTTAACCAAAAGATTGATTTTTATGGTGCCAATGTCAGTCTTTATGACGGCGGTTTTTACATCAATGCCTTGAGTAAATATTTTCCTGAAATTTTGAAATTAACCGCAGATCAAGCTTTAAATCCGCAATTTAATCAAACGGAATTTAAAAAAGCACAGGAAAAACAGATAGAAGGTTTGAAATCTTCCGAAAAAAGCACGCCTGCTGCTGCCCGTCGCGTAATGCAAAAACTAGCCTATGGTAATCATCCATATGGCGAAATAACCACCGTCAAAACACTTAAGAATGTAGCGCTGCCCGATGTCGAAAATTATTATAAAAGAACCTTTACCCCCAACCATGCTTACTTGATTGTTGTCGGAGATGTTCAAGCCAAATCGGTAAAGAAATTGGCTGAAGAAAATTTTGCCTCTTGGCCCAAAGCGCCGCAATTCAGAGGTGTTGCCTTAGCGCCCATTAAAAATGTGCCGGCCACTGAAGTTGATTTTGTCAATATGCCTAATGCCGAACAAAGTGAAATCAAAATAGCACAACGCTCTGACATCAAAAAGAATAACCCTGATTATCAAAAAGTTTTATTGATGAACTCTATTTTGGGTGGTGATTTTAATTCCTATCTCAATATGACTTTGCGTGAAAAACATGGCTGGACTTATGGCGCACGAAGTCAATTCGGCACAGATAAATATGGCGACTTGTTTACGGCTTCTACCAGCGTTAGAAATGCTGTTGCCGATAGTGCTGTCGCTGTTACTATGGCCCAGATTAACAAGATTATAAATGAAAAAGTTGACCCGAAAGTATTAGACAATAACAAGCAGAAATATATGGGTAATTTTGTTTTAAAAATGGAAAAACCGGCTACTATTGCTAATCAAGCCTATGATATTTATGTCAACAATTTACCCGATAATTATTATGAAACCTTCTTACAAAAAATTGATGCGGTTACCGTTGATGACATCCAAGCCGTTGCCAAAAAATACTTACATCCCGATCATGCGAGAATAATCGTTGCCGGCAATGCGCAAACAACCGTTCCGGGGCTTCAAAAAAATAATTATCCGGTCAAATTTTACGACAAATTCGGACAGCCTGCACCGGCCCCTAAATTGGCTCAAAAATTACCTGCCGGGTTAACGGTCAAGAAAGTTATTGACCATTATATCAGTGCCATTGGCGGTCAAAATGCTGTTGATAAAACCAACTCCTTGCAAAGTACTTATGAGACCAATATGCAAGGCATGACGCTGAATATGACTCAGAAAGCCATGGCGCCCAACAAATTCTCAACCCAAACAGAAGCTAAAGGTATGGTTTTTAGCAAAGAAGTTTTTGATGGTCAAAAAGGCTACAAAATGATTCGTGGACAGAAAAAAGAACTCAGTGCCGATGATATCAAAAAATACCAAAATACCACGCAACCTATTCAGGAAATAGGTCTGGTGTATAATGGTAAATTAAGCCGAATGTCCACCATTGACCAAAATGATTATTATGTCATTACGGATGATGAAGGCACTGAATATTTCTTTAATGTCAAAAATGGTTTAAAAGACAAAGAAGTCCATCACAAAAAAATGAAAGGAAGAGAAATTACACAGCCAATTTTATTTAAAGATTATAAAATGGTAAATGGGATTAAAATTCCCAGTAAAATCATTATAGTTACCGGCGTTGGACATTTTGAATTCAAACTAAAAGACACGAAAGTAAATACTTTAAAAGCGGAAGATTTTCAATAAACAAACGGAGTTAATAATGAAACCATCAAAGCTGCCTGTTTTTTTTCGGGCAGCTTTTTTTCCTGTTTTCGCCATTGGGACACCCAATAATAAATAATTTTTATCATTACTTTTTTGCATTGCCCAAAAAAGTAACAATTTCGACGGACGTCGGGACTCTCCCTAAACAATCTGAACTCGCACAAAGGCTTTCAGTATCTATTTTTGCTTACATATGATTGCTTAATTCTGTTTCCATAAGATGATTTCACTTTGCTCAAATAGCAGATTATAGATTCAATTAGTAAATGCGACTTTCTGAGGGAAAAATAAAGCTTTAAAAAAGCCCCTTCGCTTTCTTTGAGAAGTGAAGCGTAGCGAAACGAAGCAAAGAAAGCGAAGGGGCTCTTTCCCCTTTCGCTTCTTCACTTCTAGTTATTGCTTATATTTAACCTCGCAAAAAGTCAATAAATATGAAGCATCTAACTAGGGAACAAAGATACGCAATTCAAGCATTAAATAGATTAAAAGTATCAAAA
>WGDF01000299.1 GCA_015493405.1 Flavobacteriaceae bacterium | reverse complement strand
GAGTTTAACAAATTGCTTAACTCTCCTGTAGAAAAAGGAAAATGGGCCTGACGGTCAATGATGAATTCTCCTAAAGTAATCAGTTGGTTCATAATTTTTTATATCTAGAAATGCGTAACAATCTGAATTTTGAAATTTCTGCCGGGAGCGCTAATAGCGGAAGCAAATTCTTTATAATGAAGATCGAAAATATTTTCCACGGCCAAATTAACGGTTATGGTTTTATTGATATGATAAGTGCCATACCAGTTGAGAATATGCCATTGTGGAAATCCGACATAAGCTCCGGTATTTGGATCTACAGGAGATTCTTCTATATTATCTGCACCACCAATAATGTCATATTCAGAAACAGGCTTGTCGAGCATGAACCGATATTGAAGTGCAGTTTCAATATTGTCTAGTTTATAAGTCAATTTGCTGTTACCGTATAAAGGTGGAATAGAAGGGAGGGGGCGTTGTTTGTCAAGCATGCGACCTTTGGTATAGAAGATACCGCCTTCTAAAGAGAAATAGCGGTTAAATTTACCATCCATAGTGATAGAACCGCCATATATTTCAGCATCTCCGGCATTAACATTGGCATATGTTTCTGCCATTTCGCCGTTATATAAAATTTCGGTTTGTCCGGGTTGTAATTCAAATTGGTCACGTGCAATGTAATTATAGAGATAAGAATAATAACCGTCTATGGAAATGCTGAATTTTTTATGATTAAAATAACGGGTTACAGCTGTTTCGCCGTTATAAGCATATTCGGGATCCAAATAAATATTCGGGACGATGACTTTGCCTTTTTTTTCACGAATTTTACCAATATCATCAACATTAGGAGAGCGAAAGCCCGAAGATAACAGGATATTGAATTTCCAGTTTTTCGGACTAAAAATATAGCTTAAATCTCCGGTAAAGGCAAAATTAGCTAATTTGTTAACATTATAAGGTAAAGTGATAAAAGTATTGTCTTTCCAAACTACACTGACATAGGTTTGGGTAAATCTAATTCCGCCGTTAAAGCTGGATTTTGAATTGAGATTGTATTTATAGTTGCCATAAGCGGCAAAACTCGAATATTGACTGCCCCCATCTGGATATCGAGTGGGGACAGGCGGTCCCGGTGTATATCCGGTTATTTGATGTCCGTCAACTATTAATTTTTTACTGTAGGCATGAGAATGGACGGTATTGTATGTGGTTTCCAAGCCATAAGATAAAATTTTGTCTTTGGTAAAATGGGTGTTAAAGTCGGCATTCAAAGAATAAACCTTCACATTTTCTTTTTTATATTTACGTGTAAGACTGGAAAATTTCCTAGAGATGCGACTTTCATCCCAGTCTTGATAGGCAAGAATAATGTGTGCTTTTTTGAGCCATTTGGTATGGAAATTAAGTTGTAATTGTGGGGATAATAACAAGCGTTTGGAAGGGCCGTAACGCCATTCGGCATATTTCAGATGCCCATTTTTGGTTTCGGTTAATTTGTCAAATCGATTGATGTCCGAATTAAGATTGAGTTGCGTTTCAAAACTAAATTCATTGTTTTGTCCTAAGGCAATAACGGTTTTATTAAAAAAATCTTTTTGTTTAAAGCCGGTATTTGCTTGTATATTCGGATTGGGATTTGAGACAGGATCAGCAGCATAATAATTTTCATTATTGGTAGAGAAATAAGGTACTTTGCCCCACTGTTTATAGCCATGAAGTCGTTTAGTCCCCATTTTTATATTGCCAAAATCGCTATAAGAGAGCGCAAAAGTTGTGGCCCATCGGGCAAAACTGACATCTGTATTAAAATGAAAGGACGTTTCATTGGTTGCAGTAGCGTATCGGGCAATAGCACCACCGGACAATTTTTTATAATTATTGATAACCGGTGTTTTGGTATAAAAATTAATAACGCCGCCCAGCGCATCGGAGCCATAGATGGCAGAAGGCCCGTAAATTATTTCGGTGCGGTCCAAAATTAAAGGATTTACCGTAACCGCCGTATGTAAATGTCCCGTTCGTGAAATGGCATTGTTGAGCCGGATCCCATCGATAACTAATAAAACCCGATTGGCTTCCAGCCCTCGTATAATCGGACTTCCGGCACCGCCTTGAGTTTTCTGCACGACTATACCGCCGACATTTTCCAAGAGATCGGCAGTCGTGCCGGGTTGCACTTTTAAGGTTTCGTTATAATCGATAACCTTAACTTGTTTGGCTATGGTTTTTTTCTGGCTTTTTGTCCGTGAAACCGAAAGTACAACGTTGTCAAGTTTGTTGTATTTCTTAAGCAATTCAACTTCGTAATGGTGTTTTAAAATATCCTTTTTCAGCACTTTATAGGTTTCAAATAAAGGATGTGCAAATATAAGGGTATCCTTTTTTTTGAAATTTCTGATGTTGATAATCCCGGCTGCATTGGTGTGAAAAATGTATTTGTTATCGGGGCTTTTGACCGTGACATTTTGAATTGGGAAACCATTTTCTATATCCACTACCACAATATCTTGTGACCAAGCTCTAAAGCTAAAGATTTGTAACAGTATAAAAATGTAAAGTAATTTTTTTTTCATAAAATTGGAATGATTACAAATTTACAATTTATTCATATATCTGATTCAGTATTTTGACTGATTTTGGTATTTTAAACTGGGGTAAATGTTGTTGATAATAGCGCAAGAGTATTTCTATTAATAGCTTGCGTTCTTTCCGGTTTATTTTTTTTTCTTTTTCTGTAGCAAAAATCATACCTGAAAAGCTTTTGAAAAGAAAAGATTCTTCCGAGTTTAAATAGGGATGCAAGGGAATTTGATTTGTGAATCGTGCATTGAATAAATCGAAATAAAGTCCTTTGGTTTGTAAATCAGGGAAGAAGCCCAGATACCGGGTTAATTTTAATAAAAAAATCAAATGAAAATCGGGGTGAAAATCATCTTGATCCAAGGCTACAAATTGACTGTAAATATATTGAAATAAGTCAGGATCTATTTGCTCGTTTTTAAGGCTTTCGAGCAAAATCTCTCTAAGAAAGCTTGAAATATTTAATTTATCAAAGTCTCTATTGATATTTTTATAATGATATTGTATCCGCGCTTCTTTGATGTGCTCGAGTTGGCCTTTGTTTTTAAAATCGAAAGTCAATTCAAGCAAAGCATTGGGCTGATAAAGCGCTTTTTTAAGCCGCGCTTGCCGGCCTTTAAAGAAATTACGAACAAAAAAAACAGTAAAACCGGTGTGGGCCGTATAGGTTTTAACCACAGCATCGGTATCGTTATATTTGATACGTGCTAGGACTATAGCTTGGGTATTGATCATCATTATTTGATGACTAAAATTTTGGTCGTTTGGGTTTTGGTGCCGTCGTCGTTGGTAATCAGGGCAATATAAACACCTGAGGCAACTTTATATTTGCCAAAAGCCGTCAAATCCCATTGCACGCTACCGCCTTTGGATGTTGTTTCATAAACCAAATCACCGGCAACATCCACGATTTTGACATTAACCCCTTCGAGAAGTCCCCTGATGGTTACAAAGTTATGCTGTTTTTCGTTGGCCGGATTAGGAAAGGCATAAACATCGTCCATATTATCACTTCCATCGGTTGCAAAACCTTTATAACCGACCAAGCCTTTGAGTGTTGCAAAATAAACCATGCCATTACTGCCATCGACAGCCACATCATAAATGTCATCTGAAGGCAGCGGGCTGTTTTCTTTGGTAAAATGGTAAATGGTTCCGGTGCCGTCTTCATTGAAATAATAAACACCGCTTCCTAGGGTCGCTATCCATTTATTATTGGACCCATCGACTTTAATTTTTGTAATATTTTGCCCTTCCATAAGCAGTTGAACAGCATCTTCATAAACTATTTTGATGGGTCTGAATTCGGCTGAATTTGTGTCAAAAATTTGTGCCGGATTGTTTAGGATTCGGAGACCTTCGCGGTTGCCTGCCCACATGATATTATCTTTATCTATATCCAGTGTTTGCACTAGTGGATAAGCGGAATTTTGCAAGCCCTCTTTGATATATTTGATTTGGTCGGTCTTTTGATTATAGCCGATGACGCCATAATATTCAGTGCCAATCCAAACATTATCATCTTGATCAATGGTCACACTACTAAAGCCATGGTAATCGCTGTTTGAAGATAAAATGCTTGAAAGACTGACGCCTTCCCAAGTATCATCGGGTTTGAGTTTTAATAATGCCGGACGTTGATCTTGGGTAACCCAAAGATTGTTTTGGCTATCAAAATTCAGGGCGAAAACCCGCACACCGTCAGTGCCAAGCATTTGGAGCGGACTGTTATTTTGATTAAAAATTTTATCAATCTGATTATGGCGTACTCTGATCAAACCGTTTTTAGCCGATGCAAAATAAACCTCATCGGTATTGCTTGGGTTAATTTTGACAAAACTGACATCACTGATTTGAAAATCATCGTATGGAATATTAATCCAAGATTTATTTTGATAGGAGCTCAAACCTTTTTTGTAAATAGGATAAGGATTAAACTCAAAATGATCGCCATAAGCAAGCCATAAAACACCATTGCGTGCATCGACGGTATAAGCATGATTGCTCAAGGGTGAATCCGGATGGATTGCTGTATATTGTATTTGATGCAGTGGCGTTTTTAAAATACCCTGCTTTTCGCTTCCGATATAAATAAAGTCATCAAAATCAGTAGCGTTAAAAAAATGTTCATGATTAAAATTGGCGTCGCTAAAACTATTTTGTAAAACATAATTTTGGTTGTAAACTTGAACTTGATGGTCAAAAACTACCGACAAATATGCATTGGCATTCAGATTTCGGATGTAGCTATTAAAGCTCAAGAGTAACTGTTGACTTTGAGTGGTTACTTTAAACAGTCTTTTATCTCGGATACCCAATAAATCTTGTTTGTAAACGATTAAATCGTTCCATCTTAAATGGTCTATTCTGGTCCATGCATTTTGATCGATTAAATTGGCATTGATATCAGCATAATATAAACCTTTCATAGTAGCTGCAAAAATTTTTTGATTGTAAACAGCCACTGCTTTGACTTCGACATTATTGCCGCCATCTGTAAAATAATAAGTATCTCCAAATTCATTTCTATCCAAATTATAAACGCTAATTCCGTATTTGGTCGCCAAATAAAGTTGGTCATCACGGGCCCATATATTATTGAGCTCTTTTTTTTCGACAGGGATAAAACTGTTGTAAGCCAGTTCCGGACTGCGAAAGACTTTTTTTTGTTCATTTACAATTTCAATGAGACCGCCTTTGTGAAAAATAAACAATTTATGTAGGCCCGCATGGTAATAAAAATTGGAAATATCGCCACCGGTCAGGCCGTTAATGCTGGATAGTTTTTCTATTTCTCCGGAATTAGTTTCATAGGTAAAAAAAGCATTTTCGGATTGGGCAATTATTTTTTGATCCACCACTTGCAAATGACTAACTTTCAGGTATGAAAATAAATCAACCCAAGAATTATTTTGAGCTGTTGCGACTGGTGTAAAAAGAGTCGAGCATATCAAAAAGACGACTAAAAAAAGCTTGTTGCGCATAGAAACTGATTTTGATGTTCAAATATAAACGAAAAATATGACTTCTTAGTGTATGACAAAGAAAGCGTATTTGTTTTATCCTATACCAACTTAATTTTTTAATCCGGCTCGTTTGAGCAATGCTGTAATTTCGGGTTCACGCCCTCTGAATTTTTTATAGAGTTCCATCGGGTGTGCTGTGCCACCTGATTGAAGCAGTTCTTTGAATTTTTGGGCGACTGCCTTATTAAAAATGCCTTTTTCTTTAAAATAGGCAAAAGCATCAGCATCTAAAACTTCGGCCCATTTGTATGAATAATAGCCGGCTGCATAGCCGCCCGGAAAGATATGACTGAAAGCGACGCTCATATTATTAGATTTTTGAATGGGTAAAATCAGGGTTTTAGATTGTTGCCGGATTTCAAATTCAGCAACATCCTTATCTTTTTCAGGTGTAAAGAAATAATGCCAGCCCATGTCTAAATAACCAAAGCTCAACTGTCTATTAGTGGCGTAACCGGTCATAAATTGCAGCGATTTTTTGATACGTTCAATATATTCTTCAGGCATTTTTTCACCGGTTTTGTAGTGCGCGGCAAATAAATCCAGGGCTTCTTTCTCATAAGCCCAATTTTCCATAATTTGAGAGGGTAATTCGACAAAATCCCAATACACATTAGTGCCCGATAGACTGGGATAAGTAGATTGGGCCAACATGCCATGGAGGGCATGTCCAAACTCGTGAAACAAGGTTGTAACTTCATTAAAATTGAGTAAGCTTGGTTGGCTGTCTGTTGGTCGGGTAAAGTTGGTTACAATAGAAATATGAGGTCTTGAATTTTGACCGTTTTTTTGCCATTGTGCCTTGTAAGCAGTCATCCAAGCACCTTGTCGTTTTCCTTCACGGGGGAAGAAATCTGCATAAAATACGGCAGTTAAATGATGATCTGAATCATAAACTTCAAAAGTCCTGACTTCCGAGTGGTATTTTTCTATTTGGTCGGTTTCTTTAAATTGTAAACCATAGAGTTTTCCGGCAATATCAAAAGCCCCTTTCAAGACATTTTCCAAAGGAAAATAAACTTTAAGTTTTTGTTCGTCCAAGTCTAATTCTTGTTTCTTCAAAATAGTCATATAATAGGCAATATCCCATTTTTCTAAGGTTTCAATGCCATCTTTTTGAGCCAAATTTTTTAGTTTTTCCAAATCTGCTTTGGCCTTGGGATGTGCCACTTTATAAAGATGATCCAAAAAGTCAATTACTTTTTGGGGTTTTTCAGCCATGCGTTCTTCTAAAACATAATCGGCATAGGTCGGGTAACCGAGCAACTGCGCCCGTTCTTTTCTGAGTTGGGCCAATTTCAATACATTTTCAGTGTTATTATAAGCATTGGCTTTAAACCCTCGAGAGCCATAAGCCAAAGCCATTTTTCGGCGTAAATCTCTATTTTTAAGATACTTCATAAATGGAAGGTAAGAGGGCGCATGTAAAGTAAACAACCAAGCTTTTTGGCCTTGTTTCTCGGCTGCTTTTTGAGCCGTTTCTATCACAGATTCAGGTAAACCTTCTAAATCTTTTTCACGCGTTATAAGCAATTGGTAATCATTAGTCTCTTGCAAGATGTTTTTGTTGAATTGTAATTTTAACTGTGTAATTTCACGATCAATTTCGCGCAGTTTATTTTGATCTTCGGAATTGAGATGAGCTCCGTTTCTGACAAAACTTTTATAAGTCTGTTCCAACAACATTTGTTGTTCGGCGCTCAGTTGTTCTATATTCTGGTGCGTTTTGACCCAAGCAATTTTTTTAAATAGAGCTTGGTTTTGTTTGATATCATTATAAAAATCGTTTAAAACCGGAAGCACTTCTTCTGTTGCTGCTTGCCAATCAGCAGTAGTTTCAGCTGAGTTGATATTCATCAAAATACTATGCAATCTTGCGAGGTGTTGTCCTGAGAATTCCAAAGCTTCAACGGTGTTTTTAAAATTCGGATCGGCCGGATTTTGTATGATAGATTCAATTTCCTTTTGTGTAGCTTTGATTTGTTTGGCTATAGCCGGTTTAAAATGTTCCGGTTTAATTTGAGAAAAGGGCGTTGTATTTAAATAGGTGTCAAAATCTGATAAAAGTGGATTAGATGTCATAATTATATGTTTAAAATTTGATTAGGGTTAAGGTTTTATTCAAAAAAAATACCTATCCCCAGCATGATTAATATAGTGCCGAATATTTTTAAGATGATAGATTCGTATTTTTCATAACGTTTAATGATGAGCTGATTGGTAAAAATAAACGAAACCAAGGCAAACCATAAGAAGGTTACTGTAATGAGCATCAGACTAATGCCGATTAAAACCCAAGCAGGTACATTTGGCGGGATCAGCAAACTAAAAATACTGAGAAAAAATAAGGATGCTTTCGGATTTAAGACATTGGTCATAAAACCTATTTTTAAAGCTTGTTTGACGGGAATGACAGCCTCTTTCCGATTGGCCTGCATTTTTATGTTTTGGCCTTTGGATAACATGGTTTTAACGCCCATATATATAATGTATAAAGCCCCCATTATTTTGATAATTTGAAAAATATTTTGATTTTTTTGTAAGAGATATGCGATGCCGGCTACAGAATATAATATATGAATGCCAATACCCATACTGATGCCCCAAGCTGTATAAATTGCTATTTTACGATTGTATTGTAAAGCATTTTTTAGAACCATTACAAAATCGGGCCCCGGGCTCATCACAGCCAATAGATGAATGCCGAAAATTAATCCGAATAATGTTGAATATGACATTTTTTACTTTATTTTTCAATATCTTTGCAAAGATACTTGATAATTTTGAAGTTGCTGACATGAACAATATCTTTAGGTCATTTTTTAACTTTTTAATGTGGAATAATAAATTGAGAACATTTTTGTTCTTTTTTATAATTTCGGCACTCCTATGGATATTATCGCAAATGGGTAGAACTTATGTTTATACCTTTAAAATACCGGTTCAATATAATCATTTGCCGGACAGATTTTACAAAGGCTTTTTACCTCATGATACTATAATGGTGCAAGTTAAAACCAATGGTTATTTAATTTTAAAAAATGAATTAGAGCCGTCTGTTTTTACTTTGGATATCAAAAAAAACAATTTACTATTCCAAAAAAAATGGCAGCCTGAAAAGTTCAAATACCAAATCAATGCGCTTTTGGGTGAACGGGTTCAAATCATCTCAATCAAACCGAAAACTATTCTTTTTAGAATTAAAGCTGTTCATAAGAAAAAGGTTCCTGTTACGGCTGATGTCCTAATTCATTTTAAGCCGGGCTTTAAAAACCGTTCAAAGGCAATCCTTAAGCCCGATAGTATATGGATTTATGGTGAGAAGCCTACTATTGATACTATTTCAATCGTTAAAACACGACATTATGACATTAAAGATGTCGGTAAAAATGTCAGTAAAATGATGAAAATCAAAAAATTAGCCGGTGTAAAATATAATTTTGATAGGGTTTCTTATCAGTTACCGGTGGATGAAATAATTGAAAATACCATTACTTTACCCGTTGCAGTTATAGGCGCACCTAAGAATTTAAAGATTTTATTATTTCCCAAGAAAAT
>WGDF01000298.1 GCA_015493405.1 Flavobacteriaceae bacterium | reverse complement strand
TTAGCCGTCAACTTGGCCAAAAAACTGCAAACTGAAATAATTTCAGCAGATTCCCGACAATTTTACCAAGAAATGGCTATCGGTACAGCTGTACCTGACCCCGAAGAATTGGCTGCTGCAAAGCATCATTTCATACAGCATAAAAGTATTTTCGACCCTTATACCGTTGGCAATTTTGAAAAAGATTTTCTACAATTAAGCGACACTTTATTTCAAATCAAAGACACTATAATATTAGTAGGCGGTAGCGGATTATTTATTGATGCGGCTTGTCAAGGTTTAGATGATTTACCCGGAAGAAATCAAGAACTTCGTCATGCGCTAAGCGCAGAATTAAATAAAAACGGCCTTGTAGCATTACAACAACGTCTGCGTACATTAGATGCCGATTATTACCAAAAAATTGACCGACAAAATCCACATCGTTTAATCCGCGCCATTGAAATATTGCAACAATCCGGTGGCAAAAAAATGTCGGAATTGCAACAACAAAATAAAACCAAACGAAATTTTGAAACCATATATATCGGCTTGAATACCGACCGGCAAAAACTTTATGATCGCATCAATAAACGGGTTGATATAATGATACAAAAAGGCTTATTGGATGAAGCCAGAGAACTATATCCATATAAAGATTTGAATGCTTTAAACACCGTTGGATACAAAGAGTTATTTCAATATTTTGATGAACAAATTGAATTGGATTTTGCCATCTCGGAAATAAAGAAAAACACCCGAAGATTCGCCAAACGCCAATTGACTTGGTTTAGAAAAAACAAAGTCATTCATTGGTTTGATATAGACTACAATCTTGATCAAATCATAGCCTTAGTTCATAATTGATAATTTATTAATGCGACTTAAGAGACCCCATGCATCCATTTCTTTAAAAAGGGATTTAAAATCATAATAAGGACTCCGGCGATTATAGGCACAAAGGTGAAAATCAGAAAAAAAGTTGAAATGCCGTATTTATCGGCAATGCCATCGGAAGCTTCTGCCATTAAACCTGATAATTTATTGGCTAAGCCTGTAAAAATATACCAAATTCCAAACATAAAACCGGTCATCCGCAAGGGCGCTAATTTGCTGACGTAAGACAAACCAACCGGCGAAATGGCTAATTCACCCATCGTATGTAGCAAATAAGCCAATAACAGCCAAATCATACTCACAGCAGCTGTTTTTGCTCCAATAGGAATCGTTGATGCACCCAAGGCCAGCATCCCGAAACCGGAACCTAAAAATATAAAACCAATAAAAAATTTCTGAGCTGCCGACAGCTTAAATCTTTGCCAAACTTTGGAATATAAAGGGGCCAATGTGATGATAAATACCGGATTTAGTATTTGAAACCAAGTGGTATCGACCACCGGACTGTCAGTGTGTAACTTATCATATACTCTTGTAATTACCAAAATCCAAATAATTAAAAAACTAATTGAAGTAAACAAAATGGTTAAAGGATATTTATTGAAAATTGCTTTTCCCAATTGATAAATAACATAAGTCAATACCAACATAGGCGCAATGGAAACTATCGTATCGATAATTTTATAAAAAAGTGCCCAATGGTCGGTCAAAATACGCGAAGTATAATCTCTTGCAAAAATAGTCATTGTAGTACCGGCTTGCTCAAAACTGGCCCAAAAAGCAATCACAAAAAAAGCAATGATAAAAATAACTTTTAAACGATCCCTTTCTATAGGTTCATATTTAAACAATCTGAGCAAACCTAAAATCACAAAGATGACCAAAGACAGTGGAAAAAGAAGGTCAGCAAATCCTAAAACAAAACTTTCTTTAAATAAACTAAAGCTATAAATACCCTCCGGCAAGAAATGACCGCCGCGGGAAATCACTTTGAAAATACCATGAACCACCCAAGTCAATGCAAACAATACACCTAAAGCAGCTAAAATTTGTTCAAAAAAGGTAAAAGGCACCCGTTTTTCCAATTCTTCTGGAGGTAAATCAATTTTTTTGGGCTGGGGTTTATTAGCCGCTTCCCCAAATATATTTCGTGCAAAATAAAATTGCAACAAACCAAACAGCATAAAGATACCGGCTAATCCAAAGCCGAATTTCCAACCGTAATGTTCGCCAATCCATCCGACTAAAAGGGTCCCTATAAAAGCGCCCGAATTGACACCCATATAAAAAATAGTATAAGCGCCATCCTTTTTATCACTATGAGGCGGATACATTTTACCCACTATAGAAGACATGTTGGGTTTGAACAAGCCGGTTCCTACGACTAAAAATAATAAACCAATGTAAAAAACAAAACTCAAATCGTAACCTACATTCAAATCGGAAATAGCTAAAGCGGCATGACCGGCAGCTATAATAGAAGCCCCAACAATAACCGTCTTAACATGACCCCATTTGTTATCGGCCAACCAACCTCCAAGCATCGGGAGGAAATAAACCAGCATTACATACCAGCCATACAAAGCATAAGCCTCTTTACGATGCCACTGCCATCCCCCATCTATCAATTTGGAAGTCAAAAATAAGATTAAGAGCGCACGCATACCGTAGTAACTAAAACGTTCCCACATTTCGGTAAAAAATAAAACAAACAACCCGATAGGATGTCCCATTAATTGTGGCTGCTGTGATGCGTCAGTATTTTTAATTTCCATATAATTTGTTTGCAGGCTAAAATACAATTTTTTTATGGAAACAAAAAAGACTGCCCAATGGACAGCCTCTTAATATAAATTATGAATAATATTACCATAAATCATGCCATATTGTGCCATCATAAACCCGTAATTTGTGGGTATTGGCATCCATATAGATATCACCTTCATCGGTATTGGCCGGTGCATCACCGGGTGTAAGATGCATAGCGCCGTTTATATCGAGTTTTTCACCCGGATTATTGGTACCGATGCCTATATTTCCTTTACCTATGATAGTCATGGCTTCTACTCTGTTATCCCAACCATCTTGTGTATTGGTAATAAATTTGATGGCTTGAGCATTATCTTTTTGATCTGAAGTCAAATATAATATTTCCGTATTTTTTAAATCAATATTATTATTTACAAGATTTGGCGATTCTCCACCACCTATAACAAAACCTTGTCCACCATACATAGCTATACCATATCCATAATGATAATCGGTGCGGCTAATAAAAGGTATGCGATGATTGGTTTCGATACTATCATGAATATAAATTCGTTTCATATCAATATGCCAATCACGATCTTTATCGATTAATAAAGCTTCTATTCTACTGTCCCAACCATTCTGCAAATTGTTATATAATCTAAAGTTATTATCCGAACCGATATAAAATGTTTCATGGCCATTTGTTGTGTCGATATTAGCTTTAATAGTGTTTGCAGCTTCGCCGGAAGTTACTACAGTAGTTCCGCCTGCTCCTAAAAAAATATTATCACCATAGCCATTATCGGGACTATTAAAGCTTACCCATGTATGTGTTCCTCCTGATGAATTACTGTATATTTTCAGTGCATTTCCATGTTTTATATCACCATTTACTTCAAGTTTTTCACTAGGTGTATTGGTTCCAATGCCAACATTTCCGGTATTGTTATTATACATATCATTGCCATTGACCGTCCAATCATTATCTGTAGCCATCGTGACCCAATTGGCACCATCATAATAATAAAAGGTATGATCATCTGTTACAAAAACCAAAAGACCGGTCGCCGGTGAAGCTATAGCATCTCTATCGGCCGCCGACATTCGCGGAATTAATATACCGCCAGCCGTTGATTTGACATCTAACATAGCTGAAGCATCCGGTGCACTACCATCTGTATTAATTGCAACCTGAGCAAAATTGGCATAAATAGCACCCATTACAAAGAACATCGTTATAATTTTTTTCATAATCCTAATTTAATGTGAATCTTATATTTAATTTGCAAATATATAAAAAATACAATAACCATGCATCTATTATTTCTTAAAATCTTGCTTTCCCATCAAATAAAAAAGCAGCCACTATAAAATAATGGCTACTTTTTAATCAAAAATGGATTGAAAAAATTATTTTTTACTCTTGAACTTTTTCCTACTCTGTATCTTGTTTACTTTAATCAAGGCCTTGGAAGCCGGTTGATTATAAAGTTCCGGCATTAGATATTTACCTTTCTCTTTTCCCTTTTTAACCACTTCAACTTGTCGTTTTTCAGGATGTTGTTGCAAATAAGGATCATTCCTTTCGGCATATACATACCAAGATACTTTTTGCCCCGGTTGTCCACCGGCAATCACAAATTTACTATGACTGTTAATTTCTTTGGCTACATATAATCCCGGTGCCGGTTGGCCAATAGGTGTTAAGGCATAAGAATAGTTTTTGTTTACCGACTTGAAGTAAGAGGGTAATTTTACTATTGCTTTACCGCGTCTATCTAAAGTAACCGTTCCACGATATACATTCAAAACTTCATTGGATTCAATACTAAAATGTTTTAAAAATTTATTAGCCGGATCAAGTGGATGATCGATCATAAAAGATTTGGTACCACTAGAACCAAAATCCCCATCTGCATAAACAGCATAGGCCGATCCATCTGAATAACCATATATACCTGCCCAACCATTTATAGCCTTTCCATATACTCCAATCCAACCACCTACACCTTTAACACCATAGCCCCAATTATCATTAGGATCGGAATAACCCATAACGCCTGTGGCATCATTATTTGTGGTTCCTTGATAAGATCCATATACGGCAACAGCATCATCATCATCTAATTCGGTAAAACCTTGTATTGCTACATTTGTACCGTTGGCTACAATACCGGCACCGTCCGTACGGTACCAATAGCTTGTTAAATTATTACCATTGGAAATCAAACCAGTACCATCCGATTTAGTGTTTAATAAAAACTGAACATTATTAAAGTCACCGCTTATAGCTTTGATAAGATTATTTGCATCAGGCGCTGTTGCTATGCCAATACTCCCATTATCCTTTGAAATCGTCATATGAGTCGTATAAGCCGTTTGTAATTGTAAATCTTCATCATAACTACTGACAATACCTTCATTTACAATAATTTTCTTATTGAAATAAAAACGAGGTTTATCGGTATAAAAATGGGAGAAACCATTATTCTTTGCCCCAATAATTGTATAACCATAATCAGTTTGGATTCTAATGGCACCTTGATTAGCATCGCCGCCTCTAATATTACCGTCCACTTCCAGTTTTTCGCGAGGCGTTGCTGTCCCAATACCGACATTTCCCGTAGGTATACTATACATATCATTACCATCGACTTTCCAATCTTCATCAGGTTGGGTTGATAAGTTTATCCAGTTTGTGCCATCAAAATTATAAAAACTATTGTCATCCGTTACATAAACTGTTAAACCTGTAGCCGGCGATGCAATATTATCACGATCCGCAGCGGTCATTCTGGGTATGAGTAAGCCCGCGCTTGTAGATTTGATATCCAACATAGCTGAAGCATCCGGAGCTGTTCCATCATTATTAATGGCAACTTGGGCGATTCCAAGATTCATAAGTCCCAAAAAAAATAAAAATAATGTTTTCTTCATAATGCTTAAATTAAGATTAATTATCTTGCAAAGATAGATATTTTTTTGATATAATTATGATTAATTACTTTTTAAGAATCCGAATTCCTCAAAAAGATACTATTTTTGTTACAAATCCA
>WGDF01000297.1 GCA_015493405.1 Flavobacteriaceae bacterium | reverse complement strand
ATCACATATTGATTGAGGTAATCAAATATCTCTTGCGGCTTTTTAAGGTCAGATAAACTACTGATAAACTCACCATCATATTCTTTTTCAAATTCCGCTTTGGTTATTTCATAAGCTTGACGGGCGCAATCGTTACAGATATAGCCTTCTAAACCTGAAATAAGCATTTCAACAGAAGATTCGGGACGCCCACAAAAAGAGCAGTGTTTTCCTTCACTCATCAATATTTATTTTTTTCGAATTAAAACTTCATCAATCAAACCGTATTTCTTGGCTTCATCGGCACGCATCCAATAATCGCGATCGGCATCATTTTCAATTTGTTTAAGGCTTTGTCCTGTATGATGGGCCAAAATTTCATATAATTCGGCCTTCAATTTCAAAATCTCACGCGCTGTAATTTCAATATCGGAAGCTTGACCTTGCGCCCCTCCCAAGGGTTGATGAATCATCACTCTGGAATGCGGCAAGGCAGCGCGTTTACCCTTAGCACCCGCTGCTAATAAAACAGCGCCCATTGAAGCGGCTAGACCGGTGCAAATGGTAGCAACATCGGGACGGATATATTGCATCGTGTCATAAATTCCCAGACCGGCATAAACACCGCCGCCGGGAGAATTGATATAGATTTGAATGTCTTTAGAGGCATCTAAACTTTCTAAGAACAGCAATTGGGCTTGTAAAATATTAGCGACATTATCATCAATGGCGGTTCCCATAAAGATAATACGGTCCATCATCAAACGGGAAAAAACGTCCATTTGTGCAACATTGAGTTGGCGTTCCTCAATGATATAAGGGGTCATGCTATTTTCAAAAGCATCAAGCGTTAAACTACTGATACGATTTTTATCTTGCGCAAATTTTCTAAAATCTTTTCCTAAATTGTTCATATTTATGGTTATTTGGTGAATTGATTATTTGGTGAATTGATTCGAGTGTCCGATGTTCATTCCAAACACCCGACAGTTTTCGAAGCCGAAATGACAGTCACACTTTGGCCCTTTCCATTTGGCACTTATTAAATTTATGCTTTATTTAAATCTAAAAATTTATTGTAACCGATGCGTTTTTTTTGAACCGGCACTTGTTCTTTATAAACACCTACTAATTTTTTCTTGACAATTTGATCACTCAAACGTTTGACTTCTTCTTCATTTTTCAAAACGTTAGCAGCTATTTCATTGATTTGCGCTTCATCCGGTAATTGTTGGCCGTATTGCAACATTTGTAATTTCAATAAATCTTTGACCAAATTTAATAAATCGTCATAGGTTACTTTGACACCGTATTTTTTGGCAATAGCTTCTTCTATCAATTGGTATTTTAAACCTTTTTCAGCTTTTTTATATTCTTCATCGGCTTGTGCTCCGGTAATTTTACCTTGAGAATCAACCTCAATCCAACGTTTTAAGAAATTTTCGGGTAAGTCTATTTGAACCGTTTCCAATAATTTATCGGTTACGTCATTAAGTAATTGATTATCTGAAGTTTGCTCTAATTGTTTTTCAATATCTTCCTTGATAAATTTACGTAAACCTTCTTCATCTTCAATTTTACCTTCACCAAAAACTTTTTCGAGTAATTCTTTGTTAATTTCAGCCGGTTTTAATTCAAAAACACCATTAACTTCAAATTTTAAAGGCACATCTAAGCCATGCACTTTGTCGTGATCGATATTCAACGCATGCATCATAGTATGAGGATCTTTGAATAAATCCGATGACTGAAACTCAATGACATCACCCTTTTTCTTTCCCATTAAAGCTTTTTGTGCATGAGCCGTTAAATCAGCCATATTAACTGTTGTTTGGCTGTTTATACCTTCTTGTTCGTTGGTAAAAGTTCCCAAGACAAAACTATCTTTTTGGACTTCATCTAAATCGGAAAAACTACCGTATTGTTGTTGGATTTTAGCCACTTCTTCATCAATCATTTTTTTATCGGCTGTGATTTTATAGTCGGTAATGCCTTCTAATTTTGACAAATCAATTTCGGTATCCGGCGCTAAACCAATATCATAATTGAAATCAAATTCGGTAGCGGTTTCCCAATCGATATCTTTTTGATCTTTAGAAGGAATGGGGTAACCCAAAATAGGCAATTTATGGTCTTGTAAATAAGTATTGATGGCATCTTGCATCTGATTATTTACGGCATCGGCAATCAAAGCACGTTCATATTTCTGTTTGATGAGATTCATTGGCACTTTACCCTTACGAAATCCGGGCATTTCCATATTTTTTCTATAGTCTTTCAGTTTTTTTTCAACCTGTTCAGCATAATCCTTTTCATCTATTTTGATGTTTAATTGTGCCGTTAAATTATCTAAATCTTTCTTTTCAATATGCATTTTAAATCGTATTTTAAATTGTTTGGCAAAAATAAGGATAATTTATGAACTATGACCTTATTTTTCATAAAAAAAGCCCGCTAAGAAGCAGGCTTAAAATTGTTAAGTTGTTAATCTTATGCAAAATAAGATTCCTTTTTCAATTCTTTAACAAGAACATAATAAAAAGCAACGCGCATTTTTTGACGCACATCTTTAAATTTGGCACAAGCACCGTCCAACGCTTTTTTGACATCGGCTTGATTGGTTATGCCCAATTTTTTAACTAAAAAGTTATCTTCAACTCTTTTTAATTCTACGTCATCACCACAAGAGACTAAAGAAGCATCTCTAAGGTAAATAGAAGGACCTTGCGATTTGGCAATAGCTCTTAAAAGGGCATCATCGGCTTTAACGCCTACTTTCTTTAATTGTTCAGCAGCTTTAGCTACTACATCATCGAATTTGCTCATAATTGTTAGTTTTTAAATTTCATTCCAAATTTACTAATATTTTTTGAAATACAAAATTATTTAGCAAATAAAGGCTTATTTTTCATCCAATTTGCGATTTCGTTTCTCGTATCGTGAATAATGACTTCATTTTCTATATTTTCAATGACATTATCTATAAAAAATGCAATCTGTTCCATATCTTCTTCTACCAGGCCTCGAGTTGTAATTGCCGGCGTGCCAATTCGGATACCGGAAGTTACAAATGGAGATTTATCATCAAAAGGTACCATGTTTTTATTGACGGTGATATGCGCTTGAACCAAAGCATTCTCAGCTTCTTTTCCGGTTACACCTTTATTGCGTAAATCGATGAGCATCATATGATTATCTGTTCCTCCTGAAATTACTTTATAATTCCGGTTAACCATGGCTTTAGCCAAAGCTTTGGCATTTTTGCGTACTTGTAAGATATACGCCATATAGTCGTCTTGTAATGCTTCGTGAAAGGCGACGGCTTTTCCGGCAATAACATGTTCGAGCGGACCGCCTTGCATTCCTGGGAATACGGCGGAATTTAGTACGGCAGACATCATTCTGATTTTTCCTTTAGGAGTTTTGAGTCCCATCGGGTTTTCAAAATTTTTGCCCATCAAAATCAATCCGCCACGCGGGCCACGAAGAGTCTTGTGCGTGGTAGTCGTTACGATATGTGCATAAGGCATCGGGTCGTTGAGGATACCTTTGGCAATCAAGCCACTGGGGTGTGATATATCCGCCATCAGCAAGGCACCGACTTCATCGGCAATTTCTCTAAATTTGGCAAAATCCATATCACGTGAATACGACGATGCACCTGCTACAATCAATTTGGGTTTGTGTGCCAAGGCGGTTTCTCGCATTTTGTCATAATCAATACGGCCGGTCGCTTCATCTACGCCATAGGATACAATATTGTAAAATTTACCTGAAAAATTAACAGGCGATCCATGTGTCAAGTGTCCACCATGTGATAGATCAAATCCCATCATGGTGTCACCCGGCTTTAAAACAGCAAAATATACGGCTGCATTGGCTTGCGAACCCGAATGGGGTTGTACGTTGGCATATTCCGCTCCAAAGAGTTCTTTGGCACGGTCGATGGCGAGTTGTTCTACTTCGTCCACTACTTCGCAACCACCGTAATAGCGCTTGCCCGGATAGCCTTCGGCATATTTGTTGGTTAATACCGAACCCATGGCTTGCATTACTTCATTGCTGACATAATTTTCGGATGCAATCAGTTCCAAACCTTCGGTTTGTCTTTTGGTTTCTTTTTGTATTAAATCGAATATTTGAGTGTCTTGTTTCATTGATATAATGGTTAATCGGTTATTTGGTTAATTGGTTAATCGCCTGCCCCGACGAATGTCGTGGGGTTATTTAGTTTATTGATTTGATGTCATTCCGACAGAGCTTTACGACCGCAGGAAGTAAAGCGACGAGGAATCTTATTCTATTTTGTAAATGATATTATTAAGTCGAGATTTCTCGTCGCTTCTAGCGTCGCTCTGTCGAAATGACAGTCGCACTTTCAACTTTCAATCCCTATTTCCTTCGTCGTAGGGACGTCGCTCCGTGTCGCTTAACTTTCAACTTTCAACTCTTTTCGGGTATATTTTTCAGGGTTTCTTTCAGATATTCCCAGAATTTTTGAACGGATTTAATATTGACTCTTTCGTCGGGTGAATGGGCACCTTGAATAGTTGGTCCGAAGGAAATCATTTCCATATTAGGATAATGCGACTTGATGATACCGCATTCCAATCCGGCGTGACAAGCGACCACTTTGGGTTTGTCGTTGTACATTTTTTCATACAAATTTGACATTATGGACAAAATTTGTGCT
>WGDF01000296.1 GCA_015493405.1 Flavobacteriaceae bacterium | reverse complement strand
GGTCGGTGCGGTATTTGTGAACCAAATTGGAGGTTTGATATAAGATGCTACCGGCAGCCAAAACAATCATGCCGACAGAAAACCATAAGCCCAAATTAAAACCGAATAAAATTCCGGCAGCAATCAAGCCTATTGCTATAAAACCACCAATAGTTAGAGCTGATTTTAAATAAGAGAAATCTTTATTAGTCAAAAGTACAATGGCACTCAAACCGGTGAAAAGGCTCAAGGTTAAAATAGCAGCTTGTTTGATGACAGGCCCTTCAACATAAACGGTTGCAATATATAAAATGGGAACAAAGATAAAGGCTTCTGCGATAATGTAAATAATATAACCCAAATATTGTTGTCTTTTTTCAGTGCTGCGAATGGCCATTTTTTCGGCATAAGAAGTCGCAATCATAAATCCACCTAACATTAGCAACCACATTTTGCCTTGCGTTAAGGAAAGGGCAAATTTGACGATAGTTGCAGAGTGCAAAAATAGATATTCGATAAAAATAAAGGCTAAAACCCCCAAAGCTACATTGAGATAGGTTTTTTTGTAAAAAGTAACTCTTTCGACATCAGTTGTAGAAGGGACATTGAGGATATTATTGTAATTTTCCATAAGTTATTAATTTCAACAAATTTAATATATAATTGATTATGATTCTTTTTTTTGTTTATTTTTTAACAATTCATCGACATATTTAACGGCTTTTTGCAGGCGTTCTTTCTTGCTGCCTTTTAAAATGACATATTTTTTTCCATGTTCATCTAAAGCTTTTTTAAAAGCTTCAAACATTTCTTCGCGTTGGTGGGGGCGATCACGTAAATCATCAGCTTCCCAAGGCACATCTATATAAGTTAAAAAATACAAATCGTAAGCGTTGTTGCGGGCGGCTTCATCTAGAAGCGGGTCAACATATCCACCGTAATATTCTTTGGAATAAACCTTGGTCTCTAGTAAATCGGTATCACAAAACAAAACATCAGTAGCTTTTTTTGCTAAATCATTTTCCAAAGCCATTTGTCCGATAGCAATAGGAATAATGTCTTTTTGCTGGCAGGTGCGGCGCTCATTGTTCCAGACATCTTGCAAGTAATCCCGGGCATATTCCGGTGTCCAAACCGTGTTATAGTGACGGGCTAATTGTTGAGATAGAGTGGTTTTTCCGGTCGATTCCGGTCCAAACATTACAACTTTGATAATGTCAGATGGCTGTTGTTGGAGTTGTTTTCTGATATTTTGATGGGTCATATTGAAAATTAATTTGTGATTTGAGGGCTATTTTCTTGTTTTATTAAAATTTTCCATTCTTTGTAACCTTGGAAAGCCAAAATTAAGAAAATAAAATATTGAATTCCTGTAAATCCATAACCTTTAATAAAATACAAAGGCACGGAAACGGTATTGACGGCAATCCAGAAAATCCAACTTTCTAATTTTTTATTGGCCATGAGCCACATAGCAGCAAAAGCGGCTCCGGTAGTAAAGGTATCGAGAAATGGCGTTATTTTTTTAATTTCCGCTAATTTTCCGGTTGATAAATGCTGCCAAGCATAATTAACACTATCGGTAAAGCCCAAAGTATCAGGCATTACATTATAATGTCGGTATACCCAAATGACAAAGGCCGAGGTGAAAATAAAGATAGCTAAGGCCAACAAATAATCCTTTTGAGTGCTTTTGGTAATAGGAATATGTTTATGGCTTTTTTGATCGACCACGCGACTCCAGACCCACCAGCCGTAAATACTCATCAAAGTATAATAAATATTGATGATTAAATCGCCATACATTTGCCAATGACTGAGCAAATAAACATAGAGAATGGTACTAACGATTCCCGTAGGATAGACCAGAATATTTTCTTTTTTTGCAAATATGACACTTATAATACCAAATGTCATCGCTGTAAATTCAATCAAAATGTAGATGAGTGGGGTATGCTGATAGGGGGCTGTAAAAAAATGTATAATTTCTTGCATCATTTTAATTTGGTTCCAAAAATAGGCTTTTTTCTAATTTATATCAAATGCTAATCCTAAATTATATTTTGTGATGTTTCAGATATTTATAGAAATATATTTAGTTTAAAAAAACATTATTTTGTTATGTAAAAATAAAATAATTATGTTAAAATATTGTTTTTTAAATTAATTTGGGGTAAAATCAGCTTTTTCTATGTATTTTTTGTTACCTTAATAAGCGTTTGAAAAATAATACATTTAAAGTTTATTTTATAAATACAGTTGACATGCCGATTATAAGGTTCCGGCTTAGCTCGGCAGCCTTTCAAACATATATTTATTAACCCCAAAAACTATTACTATGGAAAAATTAGCAAATCCGGCTCCCTTAGGATTAATGGGATTCGGTATGACAACTGTTTTACTTAACATTCACAATGCGGGTTTATTTCCGCTTGGCTCAATGATCTTAGCCATGGGCTTATTCTATGGCGGTGCGGCTCAAGTAGTTGCCGGAATCATGGAATTCAAAAAAGGCAATACTTTCGGCTTAACGGCTTTTACATCTTACGGTTTCTTTTGGATGACTTTGGTCGGTTTGATTGTTTTCCCGACCTTAGGTTGGTTGAAAGCGCCACCTAAGGGATTTATGGGCTGGTACTTAGCCTTATGGGGTATTTTTACCTTTTTTATGTGGATAGGTACATTTGGTAAAAATCGTGTTTTACAATTTGTATTCTTGAGTTTATGGATTTTATTCTTTTTGTTAGCCGTTGAACATTGGACCGGAAGTGAAAGCTTGGGTCATCTGGCCGGTTATGAAGGTATTATTTGCGGTTTTTCTGCTATCTATCTGGCTATGGCAGAAGTTATCAATGAATCTCATGGCAAAACAGTTTTACCTATAGGAGAAAGAGCTTAATTCTAATTATTAAAACTTATAAAATTTATTAATATGGTACCTAAAATTTCAACCCCTAGCGGTTACTTACACGAATATCAAAAAAGTATTGCCAATCCCGTTGGCTTTTGGTCAAATATAGCTGAAACCTTTTATTGGCATAAACCTTGGACCAAGACTTTAAAATGGGATTTTAAAGAACCTAAAGTCGAATGGTTTATAGACGGCAAACTCAATATTACCGAAAATATTTTTGAACGTAATTTGTTTTTAAGAGGTGATCAAAAAGCCATTATTTGGGAGCCTAATGATCCGAATGAAGCTTCTAAATCATATACTTACAGAGAACTGTATGAAGAAGTCAATAAATTTGCCAATGTTTTAAAAAGTTTAGGCGTTAAAAAAGGCGATCGGGTTGCCATTTATTTACCCATGATTCCCGAATTAGCCATTGCAATGTTGGCATGTGCCCGTATCGGGGCTATTCATTCCATTGTATTTGCCGGTTTTTCGGCCAGAGCATTAGCCGACCGGAATAATGATGCGCAAGCCAAGATTTTGATTACAGCAGATGGCGGTTATCGCGGTAAAAAAACGATTCCACTAAAAGAAACTTCAGATGAAGCACTAACGATGTCCGATTCTATTGAAAAAATGATTGTCGTTAAACGTACCGGACAAAATATAAATATGCAATCCGGCCGAGATTTATGGTGGCATGATTTAATGAAAGATGCTGCGTCCGAAGCTAAACCAGAAATTATGGATGCTGAAGATCCGCTTTTTATTTTATATACCAGTGGTTCTACAGGTAAACCTAAGGGGGTTCTGCACACTACCGGCGGCTATATGGTTTACACGGCCTATACTTTTAAAAAGGTATTTCAATACCGGCCTAATGATATTTATTTCTGTGCTGCTGATATTGGCTGGATAACAGGACACTCTTACATTATTTATGGTCCCTTACTCGAAGGTGCTACCAGCATTATGTTTGAAGGGATTCCGACTTATCCTAATCCCGATCGCTATTGGCAAATCATTGAAAAACATGGTGTTAATCAGTTTTATACTTCTCCTACTGCTATTCGGGCTTTATTAGCCGAAGGTGAAAAATGGGTAGATGATTATGAGATGCCGACTTTAAGAGTCCT
>WGDF01000295.1 GCA_015493405.1 Flavobacteriaceae bacterium | reverse complement strand
GGCTTATGTTATCGGCTTAGGTGATTCTAAGATGCGCAAAACTATGATTTGGGGTTTCGGACTGATTATTATAGCCAATATATTATTTATTTTTTGGTAAACTTTCCAACTTAAAATGAGCAGTCATCAAGCTGACCAAGGCGGCAGTTTCAGTTCGCAAACGATGGGGCGATATTGTAGTAGTAAGGAAACCGGCATCTTTAGCTTTTTGGACTTCTAAATCTGAAAAGCCCCCCTCCGGCCCTATCAGTATCAATATATTTTGAATAGAATTTATAGCTGAAGATAGGGCATCTTCCGCCTGACAATAAGCCATTAATTTTTGACTTGTTCCAAAATCTTGATTGATAAAATCATCCAGTTTTATCAAATCATTAAGTCGGGGTTTATAAGCTTGTAAGGACTGCTTCATAGCCGACACTAAAATTTTGTCCAATCGCGTCTTATTAATTTTTTTGCGCTCGGAATACCGGCTTACAATCGGTGTAATCTCATTGATGCCAATTTCGGTCGCTTTTTCTAAAAACCATTCATAGCGCTCATTGCTTTTGGTCGGCGCTATAGCGATATGAATATTAAAAGGCGAGGCTGACTTTTGTTGACTTGATAAGATTTTAATCTGCGTTTGTTTGGGATTCGCATCTGTAATCTCAGCCTCAAACCATACTCCCAAACCATTGGTTAAGAATAACTTATCATTATTTTTTTTTCGTAAAGATTTAATGATATGTCGACTTTCATCTTTATCAAAAGTATAAAAATCGGTATTTAATGTTAAATCCGGAGCATAAAATAAATTCATTTTGTAATTTTGGCATTTTGTTTGTAGCAAATATACTATATGTTTCGATTATTTATTGTTCTAATTTTATACTTTTTCAGTCCATTGATAACTGCCCAGCAAAATAAACCGTTAAAAACCATTCATTTTGCCGGCCTTGATTGGTATGTGCGTTCAGGGCAAGGCAATCCGGATGACAATGCTTGGCTAGACAGTTCAAATTCCGTATGGGTCGATAACTTGAATCGTTTACATCTAAAATTGCGAGAAATTAATGGCAAATGGTACGCCGCTGAAGTTCGAAGCGTGCAACCTACACATTATGGCACGCATAGATTTTATATCGCCAATCGTCCCGATTTATTGGATAAAAATGTAGTTGCCGGCATTTTCATTTACAAAGGCCATAATCAAGAAATGGATATTGAATTTTCAAAATGGCGGCAAGACGATGCCCCAAATGCACAATTTGTAGTACAACCGGAAAAAATAGGCAATGTTTTTAGATTTAATTTAAAACTTCAAGGCGACTATACGACGCATCTTATTGATTGGCAACCCAATCATATTGATTTTGAAAGTTTTTACGGTCACAATTTTCGGTCTCCTAATCCTAATTTTGAAATAGCACGATGGTCCTATCAACAAAAAAAATTGATAGATGACCATCAGTATTATATACATATCAATTTATGGCTTTCAAAAAATCAGCCCCCAAATAACCGAAAAGATGCAGAACTCATACTTGCAAGCATAGATACCCCAATATCACCCATCACTGTTAAAAATGAAACCGTTTATAAAGCAGTCACACTTTACCCTAACCAATCTTATGACCATCTTTTTGCTTATGTGTATGATGCTAAAAAAGTTTCGTACGCATTGTATAACTTTGCAAATCAGCTTATTAAAAAATCGAAAGTGAACAAAAACAATTTTGAAATCGATTTTTCAAACTTACAAAAAGGAGACTATAAATTATTCATTCAACACGATACAAAGAAATACATTTATTATCTCCAAAAGAATTATTAATCCAACATTATCAACCAATCGTTAAACTTTTGCAAGGCTTGATAATGCCCGATGATAAATGCCGGCAAATCAGCTTGATTTAAAATCTCTTCCGGAGTATAATATTTAATGGTATAAAATTGTTTGTTTAACAAAACCGGATGTATTTTGGACAATTCTTGCCACTGCTTAACCGGTAAACGTTTGTTACGTTCACCTTTAAAGCCATCCGGAAATTGTTGTAAAACAGTCGTATCTGAAAGAATTTTTTCGAATATAACCGGATTTTCTGCTATTTTCTCTCTAATTCTGAATAGGATTTCTTTGTCTGGACGGTATAAGCCACCGGCAATAAAATTTTCGCCGGGACCAAATTGGAAATAAATTTCGGGGTAACGGGTATTTTTACGACCGACACGACTAACAGCCGCCCCCATCCATAATTTATAAGGGCTTTTATCCGCTGAAAAACGGGTGTCGCGATAAAACCGGAAGGCTGCTTGTTTAAAATCTATTTGAATAGCAGGATCTATTTGTTGCATCAATTCAATTACTTGATTGGTCAATTCTTTAAATGGTAAAAAAACATCATTTTCATATCGAAATTTGTTTAAATTAAACCATTCTCGGTCATTATGGGCAGCAACATCCTTTAAAAAACTATAAAATAGAGGCGTAAGAGGTCTTTTATTCATCTCGAAAAATATATTATTGTTATTTATAGCGTGAAAATAATCATTATTACTCAAATAATAACATTTTTTCGTAAATGATTTGTAAAAGAAAAAAATTAAAGTCAATTGTTTGTTTTGTTAGGTTAAAAATATATTAATTTTAGGTCAATTTAAAATTAACTAAAAATTAACTATAATGAAAAAACACCTTAATTTTAAGATACTGTTTCTACTCTTAGCAATGCTAAGTGGTTTAAGCAGTTTTGCACAAATTGCTGTTAGTGGTACGGTTACCGATACTAATGGCGAACCTTTACCGGGCGTAGAAATTTTAGTCGTTGGTACTCAAAACGGAACAGTGTCCGATTTTGACGGGCAATACACGATTAAAGCCAAGAAAGGAGAAAAACTCAAAGCCATTTACATTGGCATGTCCCCTCAAACCAAAACCATTACAGGGCCAAAATTAGATTTTGTTCTAAAAAATGATGCTCTTGGTCTTGATCAGGTCGTTGTTACGGCGCAAAGTGGTACGGTAACTAAAAAACAATTGGGTAGTGTGATCAATACGGTTAAAATGTCTGATATTGGCGATCGTTCGGTATCTAATGTCGCTGAAGCTTTACAAGGCAGTATTCCCGGTGCTCAAATTATGCGAAACTCCGGTTCCGTAGCACCCAGTATTTCCATCCGCTTACG
>WGDF01000294.1 GCA_015493405.1 Flavobacteriaceae bacterium | reverse complement strand
GTCGGGATGACAGCCCCGACTTTCGTCGGGGGAACCTGCGACCTCTTCGTCCCGAACGAAGCGTCCCGACCGAACGTCGGGACTACATCCCTCAATAAAAAAAGCACCCCACTAACGTGAAATGCTCTTGTATTGGTCGGGATGACAGGATTTGAACCTGCGACCTCTTCGTCCCGAACGAAGCGCGCTACCGGGCTGCGCTACATCCCGTAATCTTACGATATATCCCAACTTCCGTCGGGACTATATCTAAATTTTAGACGTGCAAATGTAGTAAAAAAAGTAAAAATAGACTAAGTTTTGAATAAAATTTTTATGAGGTTGATTCAAACAAAAAAGCACCTCACTAACGTGAAATGCTTTTGTATTGGTCGGGATGACAGGATTTGAACCTGCGACCCCCACGTCCCTAACGTGGTGCGCTAACCGGGCTGCGCTACATCCCGTAAAATGTGGTGCAAATTTAGAAAATATTTTCGAAATACAAAGTTTAAAATGTACTTTATTTTTTTAAAAATGAATGTTCTTGAGATTTTAAAATTAACCTGTTGATTTTGAATACTATAAAAAACTTTAATTTTTTTAATTAAAATACTTGATTTTTACGCTTAATATTTCTTACCTTTGCAACGGCAAGTCCTACACGACTAGCTCCCTTTGAATCCCCCAGGGTAGGAATACAGCAAGGGTAGAAGGTTGTAGCGGTGCGATGTAGGTAGCTTGCCATTTTTTATGCCTTTTTATTAGTATTTTTGTTGTAATTTTACCGCTGATAAAAGCAAAAATACAATGAATCATTCCCAAAAAGTTGTTTTATTAACAGGCGCATCAGGCGGTTTAGGTTCTGCTATAGCCAAGCATTTAAGTCAAAATAATTATAAAGTTTACGGTACCGGACGGAAAAAAGTATTATCGGATGATTTTACTTGGATTTTTATGGACTTATCTGATTCAAGTTCGATAGAAAAAGCCATTGAAACAATCTTATCAAAGGAATCTAAAATAGATATTTTAATAAATAATGCCGGTATAGGTATGACCGGTAGTATTGAAGAATCAAAACCTGAGGAGGTCAGAAAGATTTTTGAGGTCAATTTCTTTGGAATGCTTTATACCATACAAAAGGTATTACCGCTTATGCGCCGGAAAAAATCAGGTATAATTATCAACATTAGCAGTATTGCCGGTTATACGGGATTGCCTTTTAGAGGATTTTATTCTGCAACTAAATCGGCTGTAATGCGTATGACTGAGGCTTTGAGTAGTGAAGTAAAACAATTTGGTATTAAAGTAATTGATATAGCACCTGGCGATTTTCAAACTAATATTGCCGAGGGACGTCTCTATTCGGAGCTTAAATCCGATTCGCCTTATTTTAAGGACTATCAATTGGTCTTAAAAATGATAGACGATGAAGTGGATAATGGTTTACAGCCAAAAGTATTGGGGCTTAAGATTTCGAAGATTGTTCAATTAAAACACCCCAAATTGCGTTATAATATCGGTTTGTTTTTACAGCGAATGACGCCCATTCTTAAATGTCTTTTACCGGGGCGATTTTTTGAAAAATTAATCAATAATCATTATAAAATGAAATAAAAAAAGCTGCCCAAAAGACAGCTTTTTTTGAGATTAAATTTTTATAAATTCCTTGGTAATCATACCTGAGTGGTCTTTTATCCTATAAAGATAAGCGCCTTTTGGTAAGGTGTTGGTTTTGAGATGTATTTGATTGGCACCTTGATTCAAAACAAATGTTTTTTCGATGAGTAGACGCCCATTCAAATCTATAATTTCTACAGAGATAGACTCCTTTTTAATCGCTTTGATTTTAAAATTTAGACTATTTTTAGCCGGTACGGGATAAGCAATCATTTCTTGTATATTCAAATTATCAGTTATGCCTGCCGGATAATACATTATAATGTTATCCATTGATAGACTATTGCCGGGAAAATTACCTGAGAAAGCATTAAATTGTAAAGTGTCCGGAACAGTGCCTAAATTTATAGGGATACTTTCATGTTGATAAACACTGACCTCATTTTGGTATGTTCTGCCAAAATTTCCTATTTCCTGTCCATTGAGTTTGAAAATAAATTGCACATTGGGATCAAAATCAGCATGTCCGGCATAATGCACCTTATAATCCCAACTGATTTCATTAGGAATTTGATTGATTGCCAAACCGCCGGAGAAAGGCCAGTCATCAATAATACCGTTGGTGATAGCACCTACAATAGTATCTTGATCTTGAGTGACCACGGTATTAAGTTTGATTGCATAATTTCCGGATGTAGCATTAGATATTTTTTCTATTGTTAAAGGATTAGTTTGGATGTCCCATTTCAAACTACTGTCAAAATCATCCGGAAAAGAAATGGTACGTTCATCCCAATTTTCAAAACTATAGTTGGGAATAGGCGGAAGTAATTGATTTCCGGATTTTAAACTGATACTGTCAAACTGTATCCAACTGCCGTTTTCCATACCTACTTCTTCTATAGCATTTGAACTGGCGGCTCCGAACATTAAAGTATCGGATACCATACCGGCGGGCATTTGTGTCGAATAGCAAAACCGTGTCCAATTGTTTGTATTTTGATTTGCTGCAAATTTGTAAATATTTCCCCCAATAGGACTGCTGTTATTTTTAAATATAGCTAAAAATAAGGCGGAGTCTTGAGCCACCAGATGTGCTTTATAGTAACCGCAAATAGAATCGACATGTTGGCTGTAAGGAATGCCACCGGTAAAATGATCGGGATCAAAATTGACAAAATAACCGACGGCTACCTCATCATTTTCATCTAACGTAGAACTGATTTTGACAGAATATTGTCCGTCTACGGCATCAGTAGATTGGTTGATATCACCATAATTTTCGTCACCTGAATCTCGATAATCAGTTAAGGATTTGAAAATCTGATTCGTCCAATTTTCAAAACTATTATTTGAAATCTGAGGCATTTGACTAAATAATGCCCAAGGGCCAATCATAATAATGAATAAAATAATTTTTTTCATAATACAATATTTTTTATGATTTTTATAAAGTTACATTAGTTTTGAAGTAAAAAGCAATGATTTTTGTCATAATTTCACTATATACTTTAAAGAATTTTAACTTATGACGGGTTTCATGACTTTAATAATTGATTATATTTGTAGACTTAATCGATGCTTCAGAGCATCTTTAATTGTTTATATAAAAATAATCTTATGAAATATGATATTATAGTTTTAGGAAGTGGCCCCGGAGGTTATGTAGCAGCTATTCGGGCTGCCCAGCTGGGCTTTAAAACAGCCATTGTTGAAAAAGAAAATTTAGGAGGGGTTTGTCTCAATTGGGGGTGTATTCCGACTAAAGCTTTGCTCAAAAGTGCCCAGGTTTTTGATTATATCAATCATGCCGAATCTTACGGTATAAATATTGGAGAGCCTTTAGTAGAATTTGATAAAATGGTTGAACGCAGTAGAGGCGTAGCTCAAAGCATGAGTAATGGCGTAGAATTTTTAATGCGTAAAAATAATATTACCGTTATCAAAGGATATGGAAAGGTATTACCTGGTAAAAAAATAGAAATTACACATGAAGACGGCTTGGTATCTGTTGTTGATGCCGATCACATTATTATAGCAACCGGAGCCAGAGCCAGACAATTGCCGAATCTACCTATTGATGGCAAAAAAATAATTGGTTACAGACAAGCTATGACCTTGGAAAAACAACCTGAATCTATGATTGTAGTCGGGTCGGGTGCAATAGGGGCTGAATTTGCTTATTTTTATAATACTATTGGCACAAAAGTAACCATAGTTGAATACTTGGATCGGATTGTTCCTTTGGAAGATGAAGACGTATCTAAACAATTGACAAGAGCTTTTAAGAAATCGAAAATTAAAGTGATGACTTCTTCCGAATTGTTATCGGTTGATACTTCCGGTGATGGGGTTAAAGCTATAATCAAAACTAAGAAAGGAGAACAAGAATTGACAGCTGACATTGTTTTATCTGCTGTTGGAATCAAATCTAATATTGAAAATATCGGATTAGAAGAAGTTGGGATTACGGTCAATCGGGATAAGATTGTAATAAATGATTTTTATGAGACCAATATCCCCGGTTATTATGCCATTGGGGATGTTATTGCAACGCCGGCATTGGCGCATGTAGCTTCTGCTGAAGGAATCACTTGTGTTGAAAAAATTGCAGGATTAGATCCTGAAATGATAAACTATAATAATATTCCGGGAGCTATTTATACTTCTCCGGAAATATCATCAACAGGTTATAATGAAAAGCAAGCAATTGAAGCCGGACATGATATTTTAATCGGTAAATTTCCATTTACGGCAAGTGGAAAAGCCAAAGCTGCCGGTCATACAGAAGGTTTTGTTAAAATTATTATTGATAAAAAATACGGTGAAATTTTGGGGGCTCATATGATTGGGGCCAACGTTACAGAAATGATAGCTGAAATTGTTGTGGCTCGAAAAGCTGAAGCAACCGGACATACGTTGCTCAAATCTATTCATCCACATCCAACTATGAGCGAAGCTATTATGGAAGCTGCAGCTGCCGCTTATGATGAAGTCATTCATTTATAAAGAAAGATATTATAGATTTTTTTGGCTGCTGAATTTTTTAGCAGCCTTTTTATTGTAGGGCTGTGAGTAACGAAAAAGGAAATTTAAAAAAATACTGTATATTTGCCCCATTAACAAAAATAACAAATATATATGGCTTACAACTTATTAAAAGGAAAACGAGGTATTATTTTTGGCGCTCTTGACAGTAATTCAATTGCTTGGAAAGTTGCTGAGAGAGCACATGAAGAAGGTGCAAAATTTGTATTGACCAATGCACCGGTTGCTTTACGAATGGGAACGATTAATGAATTGGCCGAAAAAACCGATAGTCCTATTATTCCTGCCGATGCCACATCAATGAAAGACTTGGAACATTTGGTAGATGAAGCCACCAAATTATTAGGTGGCAAAATTGATTTTGTTTTACACTCAATAGGCATGTCTGTTAATGTGCGTCGTGGTTATCATTATACGGATCAGGATTATAAATTTACCAAAATAGGTTGGGATGTATCAGCTTTATCTTTTCATAGAGTGATGAATGTTTTATATAATAAAAAAGCTATGAATGAATGGGGAAGTATTGTAGCCCTGTCATATATTGCAGCACAAAGGGTATTTCCCGATTACAACGATATGGCCGATAACAAAGCTTATTTGGAATCCGTAGCACGTAGTTTCGGTTACTTCTTCGGACGAGATTTTAAAGTGAGGGTCAATACGATTTCACAATCCCCCACCCCTACGACTGCCGGAAGCGGTGTAAAAGGTTTTGACGGCTTCTTAAATTATGCAGAAAAAATGTCGCCGTTGGGTAATGCAACAGCTTTGGAATGTGCCGATTATACCGTAACATTATTTTCCGATTTGACTAAGAAAGTAACCTTACAAAATCTTTTCCATGATGGTGGTTTTTCAAAAATGGGCATCAGTGATGAAGTGATGCAAATGTTTAATGAAAGAGCTGAAAAAGAAGTGAAAAAACATAAGAAAGATAAGAAAAAATAGTTTTTTAAATATAAATTAATATAAAGCCCGATATTTTGATTCGGGCTTTTTTTGTTTTTTGAATGAATGATGAAAATTCTTATTATTGCTTCTTTTTCAGCCCTTTCGAAAACATTATAATTTTATGTAAACCTACTAGGTTTTCAAAACCTAGTAGGTCTATCTAAATTAATGATTTCCAAAAATATGCGAGAACTTTTGATAGTAATATTGAGAAAATTTAGCTTGTCAATTATTCATTCATATTTCTTCACTAACAAGATTGCAGCATTTTCAATAAAGTATATGGACAATTTTGTTCAATTCAAAAAAATGAGAAAAGTCAAATTATATCTCATCTTTTATCTTAAATTTGGTAATTAAAAATTAAAATAATCAATAATTAGAAATTAGATTTTAGAAAACTGTAATAGAAAAATAACAACGGACCTCAAACATCCGATAATCGAATAAACAAATAACCATATCGCCAAATAATCAGATAATCAAATAAATAAAACTATGAGACCACTTAAAATTGTTGTTTTGGTCAAGCAAGTTCCGGACACCAGAAACTTGGGGTCAGATGCCATGAAGCCCGACGGAACTGTCAATCGAGCCAAAATACCTACCATTTTTAATCCTGATGACCTGCACGCATTGGAAATGGCATTGTCGTTAAAAGACCGCGTGTCCGGTAGCCAAGTAACTGTTTTGACAATGGGACCACCAAAAGCTGCCGATATTATGCGTGATTCGTTGTATCGCGGTGCGGATAAAGCCATTATGATTTCCGATCGTCGTTTTGGAGGATCTGACACTTTGGCAACCAGCTATACCATTGCACAGGCGCTTAAAAAAATAGCCGATT
>WGDF01000293.1 GCA_015493405.1 Flavobacteriaceae bacterium | reverse complement strand
TGCAGAATTATTCAATCCCGACATACCATTTATTGAAACGGAAAGTCCGTATTAAAAAATACTATTAGAGATTAAGATTATTGGTATTTAATAAACTGAAATCATTTTTATTTCAATTTAAAATCGATATTGAACATGAAAAATATCGTTTCAAAATATCTGGTACCCATTTGAATGTTTATAGGCCTGAGTTCGAAAGCCAATTTGCTCCTTTTAGGTGCTATTCTTAGCCCGATTGACGAAAGTCCTCCAAAATAGAAACCATAAAAATACCGGGAACTCTGATGAGAATCCGGTCCACCGCCTGCCTCAATCAAACCACGTGAAAAGTTGGTAAAAACGCCAAGTGTCGTAACCAATGAAAGCGGTTTATAACGAATCAAATCGTAATGCAAATCAAAATTTAAATTGGTCATACGAAAATACTGTTTCGGCACATCCGTCATACCGAAAGGCATAAAACCTCCAATCATTATATTGGGATTGATTCTGAATTTATTTTTCTTGCCAAAACTTTTTTGCCACCCAAAAGTATACATCAATCCGGTACCGGTTTCTCTATAGCCGGAATTGAATCCTAAAGCAAGGCCGGTTTTAAGAGATTGACGACGCATCGTTTCCTGCTGCGCAAAAGCTGCGGTCCCTACAAGTCCTATTAAAATAATAAAAAATACAAATTTGTTCATATGAATTATTTTGGAAAGAATTTATTTCTTTAAAGGCGTTCCTAAATATACTTTTTTATTTTTTGTTAAAATTTTACCTTTGAATTTGATGGTGTAAGGTGTTTCGTCAATATAAAAGCGCAATAACATTTGGTCTGATGATTTGAGTTTATCAATCAATTTTTCGGGCAAATATATTTTAAAGTCAGCCTTTCAAGTTCATAATTTTCAATAGATTCGTGGGTCTTAATCAGCTCTTTGGGTGGTGTCTTATGATCATCTTTAGAGGCATCCTCCTTACTGATTTCCGTATTGGTCTGCCTATCCTGTCCTTTTTTATAACTTGCAGACGCATCAAATGCATTGACCTTAAATACTTCGTTTCCCGATTTAATATAGAGTGTATCATCGACCGTTTTTATAGGATTTAAGTCAAAGGACAAATATAATTGAGCCATCTGTCTTTTTTGACCTTTAAAGTTTTTGAAATCTACTTGCGCCCTATAAAACCACGCGTTTTTCCATACAGAATGGGCCCGTCCTTCATATTGATATAAAGCTATATTTTCTTGTTTCATATCATCATATTTCGTATAAACAGGACTAAATAGGGAAGCCGAACAAGCCGTTAGTAACAAAATCAAAGAAAAAAGGGACAAATTTTTAAACATTATTCAAGATTAAAGATTAAAAAACAGCAAAAATCATTCCGTTTACAGTGCACATACCGAAATTCTTAGCCTTATCTTTTTCTTGAAAATGCTACTATCGTAAATAACACTTACCAGACAAAAAGCTGCCTAATTGCTTTTATCTTTTGACTTAGGTCGCCATGATTAGGCTATGACATACATTGAACTTTTTAGCTTTACGTCCTTGTCATCATCATTAAAAATTCATACTTTTGCTTTTTCAAAAACCTATGACAAAAACAAAATACATATTCGTTACAGGTGGGGTAACGTCTTCCTTAGGCAAAGGCATTATATCTGCTTCTCTTGCCAAATTATTACAGGAACGTGGTTTTTCGGTAACCATTCAAAAACTGGATCCTTATATCAATATAGACCCCGGCACCCTTAACCCTTACGAACATGGAGAGTGTTTTGTGACTGACGATGGTGCCGAAACCGATCTGGACTTAGGTCATTATGAACGTTTTTTGAATATCAGAACCTCACAAGATAATAATGTAACCACAGGGCGTATCTATCAAAGTGTCATAGATAAAGAACGCCGTGGCGAATTTTTGGGAAAGACTGTTCAAGTTATTCCGCATATAACCGATGAAATCAAACAGCGTATTCAACGTTTGGGAGAAAAGGGCATATACGACATTGTCATTACCGAAATAGGCGGTACAGTCGGTGATATTGAATCTTTACCTTATATAGAAGCCGTGCGACAAATGCATTGGGAATTGGGAGAGGAAAATGTGGCTATTATACATTTAACTTTAATCCCTTATTTGGCAGCTGCCGGCGAACTCAAAACCAAGCCGACCCAACATTCGGTCAAATTTTTGATGCAAAGCGGGGTCCAGCCCGATGTTCTGGTCTGCCGTACCGACCGGCCCCTATCTGAAGATATCAGACGCAAAATTGCCCTCTTTACCAATGTCAAACTCGGCAATGTCATCGAATCTCGTGATGCTGTTACTATATATGACGTCCCTCTATTAATGCAAGAAGAGCAATTGGATAAGGTCATTCTTAAAAAATTACAACTTTCGGAAGGTAAGGAACCGCAACTTAAAGAATGGAAGGCTTTTTTAAAGAAATTTAAAAATCCTAAAGATACCATACATATCGGCTTGGTCGGTAAATATGTGGAACTGCACGATGCTTATAAGTCCATCCATGAATCCTTGATTCACGGTGCAACAGCCAACCAACTCAAGGTCAAAATGCATTGGATACATTCTGAAAAATTAACCGATAAAGAAATTGTCGAAGCTCTTAAAAAAGTCGATGGTATTATTGTCGCCCCCGGCTTTGGCAGTCGTGGCGTTGATGGTAAAATAACCGCCTTGAAATATGCCCGTGAAAATAAAGTTCCTTTATTCGGTATTTGTTTTGGGATGCAAATTGCTGCCATAGAATTTGCCCGTAATGTGCTGGGCTTTAAAGATGCCGACTCTACTGAACTCAATCCGGACACAGGTAATCCGGTCATCAATTTATTAGAAGACCAAAAGCTCGATTTGCTGGGCGGTACTATGCGTCTGGGCTTGCAAGAATGTCGCTTGGAACCTGATTCAAAATCAAAAAAAATATACCAAACTGACACAATTCAAGAGCGCCATCGTCATAGATA
>WGDF01000292.1 GCA_015493405.1 Flavobacteriaceae bacterium | reverse complement strand
CATAGGTTTCTAAATTATTTTGAGCATCATAAACCGAAATTTTAGAACCAATAGCTTGATAATTACCGAGGTAACTTTCAATATCAATTTTGTAAAATTTGGTAGGATCGGCATTATTCTCAAATAAAGTGCTGCCGGCGCCGACATAATTGGCCACATAAATATCTAAATCACCATCATTGTCAAAATCTGCTAAGGCCGCGCCCGTACTATAGCCTTTTAGTTGCGCCCCATATTTTTGAGTCAAATCCTTATATTTGCCTTCTACATTCTTATAGAATTTATTTTCGCCTACATTACAAATGTAGATATCTTTGTAACCATCACCGTCAAAATCTGTAATAACCGCCCCATAAGACGCCATACTATCTAAGCCTATCAGTTGCGCTGTTTGATCTTTAAAAGTGCCATTTTTATTGTTGATATACAGTCTGTTACTCGTTTTTCTGTTGGTGATAAACAAGTCGGGGTAGCCATCATTATTGAGATCGGTAAAAATTACGGCATTGCTTTTATCATAAGCTTGTCCTTTGATTCCGGCGCTAGCAGATACATCTTTGAAGAAAAGTCGTCCGGTTTCTTTAAGCATATTCTTATAAAGTTTATTGGTATGTGACCAATTGGTTACCATTAAATCGAGATCACCATCACGGTCATAATCTGAAAATGAGGCCGAATTGCCACCTTCAATTGTTTTCAAACCTGATTGAGCTGATATTTCTTTAAAAATCCCGACGCCATTATTTAAATATAAACGATTGGTTGAAAATTCATTGGCTATAAAAATGTCTAAATCGCCATCATTATCCACATCTCCCATAATACACGCATTGCTCCGGTCTGTGTCTAAGCCGGTTGCCCCGGAAATTTTGGAATAATTGACAAAATATTTGCCATTGATGTTTTTGTAAATTATGTTTTTACCATTTAATACGCTGATATACAAGTCCATGTAGCCATCGTGATCTAAATCGCCTGCACAAGCGCCTAAGTTCAATTCATGTGTTTTTTGATGTTGTAATTTTGTAAGACCAAATGCTTTGGCTTGATTGCTAAATTTTAAATGTCCTTGATTGATATAAAGGCGGTCATCTTCAAACAATCCTGCTGTAAAAATATCAACTAAGCCATCGTTATTAAAGTCTGCGGTGACGACACTATATTCATCATCTGTTATTTTAGCATTTTGATTGAAAGTTAATTGTTTGAAACCTTTCCAATAGGTTTTTGCTCGCTTGGGTTTACCGGATTTTAAGTTTAAAATAGTGCCTTCATGTCCCACAATCCATATTTGGGCATTATGATGGACAATTTGTAGTAGATCTTCTTTAACGCCTGATTTTTCATAGGACATTTTTTGAGGTGTCCAAGTGATTATAAGTCCGGTATTTCCTACGCCGATAATTTTATGATTAATCAAATCTATATCATTAATTGCTTGCCAAACTTTATGATTGGATAAGATTTTAAGTTGACTGTGAATAATTTCGCCTAAGTAACCATTGCCTAAAACAAGCAGTCTATTGTTTTTGATTATCAACCTTTTAACTTTTTGTGTTTGAGAAATCAATAGCCAATGTTTGTCTATATATTTGTAGAGACCAAAAGGCGGAATTAGAGTGAAAATATGCTTTTGAAAGACCACGACAGCATTAAAATTATGATTATTGGGCGGCGATAGATGCTGCCAGTTGCCATTTTTTAAAATAGCAATTTCGCCATAACTCACCAAGGCACCGTTTTGCGCATCTGTAAAAAACATATCATTGATATTATTGGCTAACGGATGCGTAATTTTTTGCCAAATTTTTCCATTCCAAAAAAACAAGTCGGAGTTTTGATAAGGTGTTACATTGCTGACATATATTTGATTAGGTCCGATGACCCTCATTTTTTTGATTTGACAAGGCGGTTGCGGATCAAATAACCGCCATTGGTGCTGGTTATAAACCAATAATTTTTTACCCGCTATGAGTAAAGTGTCGGTACGGGTTGTTGCAATTTGGGTGAAATCGGTATATAAGGGTGGTTTAATTTGATGCCAATACAAATGATTTTGACCGAATGATAGATGGCTAAATCCAACCAATATCCATAAATACAGTATGATATTTGGTAAGTTTTTGGTCATCGTTTTAATTTTTTGGCAGAGCTAGTAGGTTTTACCAACCTGTTAGGTCTTTTTGGTTTGACTGACCTAGTAGGTTCAAGCAACCTGCTAGATCTTTTTTACCCCTGTCATTTCGAACGAACAAGGCACGAGTGAGGAGAAATCCTTATTTCATTATGAGATTTCTCAGTCGTTCCTTCTTCGAAAAGACAGGCGTTCTATCAGGTTTTTGAAACCTGACAGGTATTTTCTTTACTCAATCATTCTTAAATAATCTGCTTCAGAAATAATAGGAACATTTAAGCTTTGAGCTTTGCTAACCTTAGAGGGACCGGGTTTTTCGCCAGCCAATAGATAATCGGTATTTTTACTGACACTGCTAACAACATGCCCGCCGTTTTGTTCTATATTTTGCTTTAATTCATCACGGGAGAAATGTTCAAAAGTTCCGGAAATTACTATTTTTTTGCCGTGAAGTTTATCAACGATTTTTTCGGTTTCCGGTTTGATTTGAAATTGCAGTCCGGCTTGTTTCAAACGGTCAATTAATGCGATATTTTTGGGATTTGAAAAATATTTTTGAATACTTTCTGCTATTTTTTCACCAATACCTTTAATACTCGTAATGTCTGCGACAGAGGCATGCATCAAATTATCAATATTTTTGAAATGTTTGGCCAATATTTTAGCGGCGGTTTCGCCCACATGTCTGATCCCTAAGCCATATAAAACTTTTTCAAAGCCTTGTTGTTTTGATTTTTGAATGCTATTAATGATATTTTGTGCGGATTTATCTCCCAAACCTTCCAAATCTTTTAAATCGGAAATTTTTAAATCATATAAATCAGCTACATTATGAATCAAGCCGTTTTTAAAAAGCAGTTTAATAATTTCGGGGCCTAGACCGTCAATATGCATGGCTTTGCGACTGACAAAATGTTCGATTTGTGCTTTAATTTGCGGTTCACAAGTCGTGGTATTGACGCAAAAATAGTCGGCGCCTTGCTTGATGAGCGGCGTATTACACACCGGACAATGATCAATAAACTGTATGGGTTTGGCGCCCGGTTTTCTTTTAGATTTTTCCACACTGACAACCTGCGGAATGACTTCTCCGGCTTTTTCGACATAGACATAGTCTCCTTCGTGCAAATCCAATTTCTTCATATTATCCTCATTGTGCAAAGTCGCGCGTTTGACCACCGTTCCGGCTAAGGTAACAGGCTCTAAATTGGCAACAGGTGTCACTTTTCCGGTACGACCGACTTGAAAATCGACGCTGAGTAATTTGGTCAATTTTCGTTCGGCCGGAAATTTGTATGCCATAGCCCATCTTGGTGATTTGGCGGTGAAGCCTAATTTTTCTTGCACTTCAAACTCATTAACCTTGACGACAATTCCATCGGTATCGTAAGGAAAGTCAAAACGTTTAACGCCCCAATCAAGGATAAAGTCCATAATTTCATCAATGTTTTCGGCTTTGATATAATCATGGGGCACAAAAAATCCCCATTCTTCTAACTTTTTTAAGGCATCATATTGATTATTAACCGGCAAGTTTTCTCCCAGCAAAAAATAGGCAATAAAATCCAAATTCCGTTTGGCTACAATTTTAGGGTCTAATAATTTAAGGGTGCCGGCGGCCAAATTTCGCGCATTCATATAAGTAATGCCACCCTTTTCTTTTTGTTCTTCGTTGATTTTTTCAAAATTCTTACGTGAAATCATAGTTTCCCCTCGTGCAAAAACTTCATAAGGGACATCATCGGCTTGAATAACTAAAGGTAGTGTTCGGATGGTTCGGGCATTGACGGTAACATCATCGCCGGTAATACCGTCTCCTCGCGTTAAGGATTGCACCAGTTTTTTGTCAATATATTGATTGCTCAGTGATACGCCGTCGTATTTTAATTCCACACAATAAGTGAATTTCTCATCGACCAATTTTGTAATACGGTTGATCCAGTCTTTTAAATCTTGAATATTATAGGATTTGGCTAAAGACAGCATCGGGTATTTATGCTTGACTGTTTTAAATTCCGTAGTAGGCTCGCCACCAACGCGTTGAGTCGGAGAGTTGGGGTCATAAAATTGAGGATAGGCTTGCTCCAATTTTTGCAATTCTTCTAATTTGCGGTCAAATTCATAATCAGACATCTCCGGTTGGGCCAAAACATAGTATTTATAATTGGCTTCTCGTAATTCTTTGCGGAGCGCTTCAATGCGTTTTTTAGCTTCTTTTGGGGTCATATTTTAGGGTTTTATGCTATCTTTTTGGTTGATAATAGGAACTTTAAATTCAAAATTAACCGGATAATCATGATAAACAGCCGGTTTCATTTGAGGTATTTTTTGTGCTATTTTTTTTAAAAAGGGCAAATATTCGGCTTCATTAATAGCCTCCGTTAGATGAATGATATTGAGCACATGGGTATGACCTAAGGTGTCAATTTCAAACTTGATCCATAAGGTATCTTTCAAATGACTGAATTTTTCTTGATATTGTTGCTTGATATTGAAAACCAAAAACCGATTGAGTTTGGTCATGAGGCAATTTAATTGCGCTTTAGGCTTTAAAGAATCCGGACAATTTTGATATTGCGGATATAAATCGACTCTATCCAAAATTTGAATTTGAGGCTTTTTATGAATCGGACGTCGTGACTTTTGACAAGCCATCAAAACCAATAATATCCCTATAAACCCCAATAGCTTCATTTGTTTAAAATAACTTTAAATATTTTTATAAAAATACAAAAAAAATTATGTTTGGTAAAATTATAATTTAAATTTGCAATTCTGAAACTTAAACCTTTTTTAGTGGAAATATTAAATGAAATAAGTGCTTATCCTTTCAAAAATCAGAATTCTACTGTAACCATTGGTTCTTTTGACGGGGTTCATTTGGGACATCAAAAGGTTTTACAAGATTTGAAGCAAAAAGCGCATCAAACCGGTGCAAAATCCGTAGTTATTAGTTTTGAACCGCATCCCCGTATTTATTTTGATCCGCATACTGACTTAAGACTTTTGAATACGACAGCCGAAAAAATTGATTTATTGGCCCAACAAGGAATTGATTCTTTGATTTTACAAAAATTTGATCAAAATTTTGCGGCACAATCACCCGAGAAATTTATTCAAAAACTGGTAAAAAATCTGAATATGAAAGATTTGCTAATCGGCTACGACCACCGTTTTGGAAAAGATCGCCAGGGGAGCTATGATTTTATCCGTTCGCTGGAAGATAAATACCATTTTAAAACACATAAAATAGAACCAGTGATGCAAAACAATCTTGATTTGAGTTCGACTATAATAAGACAGGCTTTGAAAGCCGGACAAGTTGAACTGGCGCAACAATATTTGGGTTATCCTTATTTTTTGACGGGTTTGGTTGTAAAAGGTCATCAATTGGGGCGGCAATTGGGATTTCCGACAGCCAATATCGAAGTGCAAGATTCTCATAAATTAATTCCTAAACAAGGTGTTTATATCGTAAAATCTCTTATTGACGGTCATCCGGTTTATGGCATGATGAATATTGGTGTGCGCCCTACGATTAATGGTAAAAAACAAATTTTAGAAATTCATTTTTTTGATTTCAATCAAGATTTGTATGGCCGGCAAATTCCGGTTTATTTTTTGAAACGTTTGCGTGATGAAAAGAAATTTCCTAATCTGGAAGCTTTAAAAAATCAGTTGCAAAAAGATGCCGGGCAGGCCCGAAAAATTTTAAATCTTTAGAGATTTTTCAAAGTCCTTAACATATTAAAATCCAATATTATTAAAGCTGAATAATTTTTGTAAAAACCGATAAGGTTATAATTAGAAAAATGCTTGCTCAAACGAGCAAGCATTTTTTATTATAAGTAAGATAGAATCTAAATTATAATGATTTTTCTTCATTATTTGCTTTGATATAATTTAAGGCACTACCGGCTTTAAACCATTCTATTTGTTGTGCATTATATGTATG
>WGDF01000291.1 GCA_015493405.1 Flavobacteriaceae bacterium | reverse complement strand
TGAGCGGTCAAATCTTGTTCATAGATGTAAGATTTAACTTGTTTTTGACTCATCAAATTATCCAAACTCTTTTTGATAGCTTTCGGGGTAATCCCTTTTTTCAGATTATAAGCAATTTGCTTCTCGCGCCGCCTGGTTGTCTCATCTATGGTTAATTGCATACTTTTCGTTATTTTATTGGCATATAAAATAGCCGTTCCATTGATGTGACGCGCTGCACGGCCGATGGTCTGAGTTAAAGATTTATGTGAGCGTAAAAATCCTTCTTTATCTGCATCGAGAATAGCGACTAAAGAAACTTCCGGTAAATCCAAACCTTCACGCAGTAAGTTCACCCCAACCAAAACATCAAAAAGACCTTTTCGTAAGTCATGCATTATTTCTACACGTTCCAGCGTATCCACATCAGAGTGGATATACCGGCTGCGAACATTTATTTTAGATAAATATTTGGTTAATTCTTCGGCCATCCGTTTGGTTAAGGTGGTAACCAAAATACGTTCATCCTTTTCAATTCGTTTTTGAATCTCTTCCAATAAATCGTCAACTTGATTTTGAGCAGGCCTTATTTCAATAATCGGATCTAGTAAACCTGTAGGCCGGATAACCTGGTCCACCACGACCCCACCCGATTTATTTAATTCGTAATCTGCCGGTGTCGCACTGGCATAAATCACTTGGTTTTGCATCTGCTCAAACTCTTCAAATTTTAATGGTCTGTTGTCCATGGCAGATGGGAGTCTAAAGCCGTAATCCACAAGAGTTTCTTTTCGAGAACGGTCGCCACCATACATTGCATGCACTTGCGGAATAGTTACATGACTCTCATCAATGACCATCAAATAGTCTTCGGGAAAATAATCCAATAAACAGAAAGGGCGACTTCCGGGCGCACGTCCATCGAGGTAGCGAGAATAATTCTCAATACCTGAACAATAACCCAATTCGGCCATCATTTCCAAATCAAATTCCGTGCGCTCCTTTAAACGTTTAGCTTCCAAATGTTTGCCTATTTCTTTATAATATGCTATTTGTTTGCCTAAGTCTATTCGGATATTTTGAATGGCATCATTTAAACGCCCAGGGGAAGTGACAAACAAATTTGCCGGATAAATATCCAAGCTGTCAACCTTATCCATTAAGGCACCGGTTTCGGCATGAAATATTTCAATGGCATCGACCTCGTCTCCCCAAAAATTGATACGAAAATACCGGTCGGTATAAGGCGGATAAACCGTAATGGTATCACCTTTAACGATAAAACTTCCGGCTTGTGGAATTTCGCTTCGGCTATACAAGCTCGTTACCAACCGATGCAATAACTTGGTGCGCGTGGTCTGGATATCTTTATTAACTTTAACCACATTGTTTTTAAATTCGGATGGATTACCAATTCCATAAAGACAAGAAACCGAGGCTATAACAATCACATCACGGCGTCCTGAAAGTAAAGAAGAAGTCGTGCTGAGCCTGTAACGTTCAATCTCTTCATTGATAGACAAATCTTTTTCTATATAAGTTCCCGTAGTCGGCAGGTAGGCTTCCGGCTGGTAATAATCATAATAGGATACAAAATATTCTACGGCATTCTCGGGAAAAAATTGCTTAAATTCTTGAAAGAGTTGGGCGGCTAAGGTTTTATTGTGGGCTAAAATTAAAGTCGGCTTCTGGACTTTTTCAATCACATTAGCTACTGTAAAAGTTTTACCCGAACCGGTTACGCCTAAAAGCGTCTGATATTTTTCACCTTCAAAAATACCTTTTGATAACTGATCAATAGCTTCGGGCTGGTCTCCGGTTGGCAAGAAATCCGATTTAATTTTAAATTGTTTCATATCGTATCAACTGAATAAATTAAATCTAAGAAAGACAAAGTAAATTCGTTTTAAATCAAAAATTACCTTTTCAAAGCAAAATGCCCCTTACGCAGTCTTGAGCGACCGTCAGACTCTTTAATCGTTACCACAAACCAATAATCATCAGCCGGCACCGGTTTTCCTTGAATGGTGCCATCCCAACCTGAGTCGGAAGAAGTCATGGTTTTAACTAATTTGCCATATCGATTAAAAATCCGCACGATGGCTTCGGGTCGTTTTTGAATATTAATAATTTGCCAAAGGTCATTTTGGCCGTCACCATTAGGCGTAAAAAATTGTGGACTTCCCAACAAATCAACCGTTTGTGTGACCACACCGCAAGCATTTTTATCAGCGACATAAACCGTATAAGTTCCCGGAGATAAATGATCAAATATTGGGCTATCTTGATAATTAATACCATCTAATGAATATTCATATGCTCCTATACCTGACGCATAAATTGTAATCTTATTGTTAGAAAGACTAAAATCTTCAATTTTGATATCATCAATAACAGCCTTATCAGAAGCTTCAACTGTAATTGTTTTGGAATTGGAACAGCCATTGGCATCAGTAACCGTGAGACTAATCTGACCTGGAGAATTGACTGAAATATCCCGCGTGGTTTCTCCGGTTGACCACAAATAAGATACAAAACCGGCAGGCGCATCTATTTGAACGCTACTGCCCATACAAAATTTGTAGGTTTCATCCATATTAATTGATATTAAAGGATGCACAATCAAATTAAAAGAGCCTTCACTGTGACAGCCGGTATCGGTTTTGGTAATCCGATACCAAATGGTTTCATTATTTGGATTGGTATTAGTATAAGCTGTTGGATCTGTCAAATTATTGCTCCCTGACTCCGCATCGGATGCCGAATTATAAAAAGTAACCTCATATGGCAAATTTGAATTCGCACCTAAAATTTCAGACGTTTTACTACTCAAATCAAAAGTTGCAATACCATCAGTATCCGCATCACAAATTTCGTAATCGGAAACCGGCACAATAACAGGTTTTGGATTTATATGTAAATAAAAAATGCCATAAGATGTAGCGCCCGAAGAAAGATTAGTAATAGCATAATACAATTTATCGCTACTAGTCGTATTGGTATAGTTTCCAACAATTTCGTTCTGATTGTTTAAAGCATCCGTTTCAGAAAGATAATATTTGATTTGATAACTACTCGAAGTACCTTGTAAGGCTATGATATCACCATCAAAATCATGTAAATTCATAGTGTCAATTCCTGAAACATTATCTGTACAAAAACCGGTTAAGTTCTGATCAATAATCGGAGGTACAACCACTATTTTAGTCACACTAACATCACAACCCATAACCAAATGCAAAACAGCTGTAATGGTATAGGTCCCCGGAGTAGTATAAGCATGTTGCGTTTGGGAGTTGGTGTTATCCGGCGGATTATCAGGAAAACTCGTCGTTGTATTTCCGTCACCAAAATCCCAATCTACGCTGGCAATTTCCTCATTAGATTCGACTTCAAGCCGGTTGGTGAATTCTGCTGTTACATCCGGAGCTGCCACTTGCACAAAATAAGATTGTATAAAAGGCGGCAATCCTTGATGTGCCTCCATGCCATTGGGCAAATGCACATATTTGTATCTGTAACTGCAAGCAGTGCCGGCCTCATTTGGATGTTCTATCACACTCAAGAATTGAGAACCTCTTCCATAACCTTCTGTAAAGGTCTGATAAATTTTACCATCCAAGCCCAATTGCAAAGCAGATCGGTAATTCGAACGTGTATTGATGATGGTTTCCAAATTGTTATCGGCCAAATCAAATTGTGTAACTTTATCATGCCAATCACTTAAGTAAAGTTTAGAACTATCCGGAGAAAATTCCAAGCCATAAGGCGAATCATTTCCTTGGTCCAAACGCAGAGAAACAGGGTTACTTACCACACCCGTAGCATCATCAAAATCCAGCAAATAAGCTGTATTGTCCTTGGCATTGGCCACGGCTAATTT
>WGDF01000290.1 GCA_015493405.1 Flavobacteriaceae bacterium | reverse complement strand
CTACAAGCATGAATATGTATATTTACTTTTATTAGTTTTCCATAGGTATCAAATACTTCTAATAGTTTTTCTATATCTTTTTCATTAAAAAATTTTTTAAACTTTGGTCTATTTGCAACTGTAATAAATTCTTCAATTAATTCTTTTGAGAAAATCAATTGAATTTTCCTTTCAAAAATTAATTTATCAATTTCTTTATAATTTTGAGTTATAAGGAAACTAATCCATAGATTGGTATCAAGTATTATTTTTTTACTTTTCATAACGGGCTTTTCTGACCGCTTCTACTTCTTTGGTTATTTCATCAAGAGAAGGTGTGACATCAGCTTTCGTTCTGAGTTTTTCTAATAGATCCTGAAATTCACTTTGGCTTTTACTTTTTTGAATCCTAATCAATTTTAAATCCGCCAAGTCTTGCAAAAGTGTTTTAGCTTTTGGATGTAAAATATCAATTTTGAGGGTTTCCATAATTTTCATTTTAAAATCAAATATAATTCTTTTTGTTAACTATTGCAACTTTACATATTGGTAACATTTTCCGATCTTATTAGCTTTGAGATGTCATGTCTAATATCACTACAAATTGCTTTTTATATACCGCAACATCTTTTTAAACAGATGGTTACGTGTCTTTCCACCATAAATGCCATGATTTTTGTCAGTATAAATCATCTCATCAAAGGGCTGATCGTTTTCTTGTAATTTTTTAGCCAGTCGCATACTATTTTGAAGATGAACATTGTCATCTGCACTGCCGTGAATCAATAAAAATTTGCCTTTAAGCCCATTGGTAAAAAACAAAGGTGAATTGTCGTCATAGCCACTTGGATTTTCATCAGGTAAACCGTTATAACGTTCGGTATATACCGTGTCGTAAAAACGCCAATTGGTAACCGGTGCTACGGCAATTGCCATACGAAACACATCCGGTTTTTTTAAAATGGCATTACTCGACATAAAGCCGCCGAAAGACCAGCCCCAAATGCCGATACGCTTAGCATCTACATAAGGCAATTGGGCCAATTGCTTGGCGACAGCCGAAATATCTTCCAATTCCAATTTGCCGAGTTGTTTGTAAGTCAATTTTTTAAATTTAGCGCCACGTCCGCCGGTGCCACGCGGGTCTGCAGATACCACGATGTAGCCTTGTTGTGCCAGTAAGTAATGAAAATAATCATTACTACTGTTCCAGGCATTGTGCACGGTTTGAATATTCGGACCACTATATTGGTAGATTAGTACCGGATATTTTTGATGCGGGTCAAAATTTGCCGGTTTGATAATATAACCGTTTAAATCAATCCCATTAGCTGATTTATAAGTCGTAAATTCTTTTTGTGGTAAATCATAGGCTTTAAGTTGTTTCAATAAAGTTTTATTATCGATAATCGTTTTGACAATTTTGCCATTTTCTCCCAAATTAACTGTAAAAGTATAGGGCGTTTTAAGGTTGGAAAACGTATTGATAAAATATTTGTGATTGGCACTAAATTCGGCATCGGAAGTACCATCGGCAGGACTTAATAATTTTTTGTGTTTGCCTTTTAAATCGATACTGTAAACAGCACGGTTTTTACTGCCGGTTTCGGTAGATTGGTAAAAAATGCGGTTCAGCAGTGGGTCGTAGCCATAAAAATCCGTAACTTCCCAGTTGCCTTTGGTAATTTGACGCAGCATTTTGCCTTTGCGGTCATACAGATAGAAATGATTGTAGCCGGAAGTTTCATTGGACCAAATAAATTGTCCGCCGGATAGGAAGGTCAAATTATCTATCGCTTCTAAATCGATATATTTATCGGTTGTCCGATCAATGACAAAGCCACCTTTTTTATAACGGGTGTTATATTTGTAAAGTTTAATATGATTTTGCAAACGGTTAAGCGTAATAGCTGTTAAACAATCGGCATTGGCCCATTTGATGCGCGGGATATATTCATAATCACCCAAATCCAATGTTTTAGTCTTGCCGGATGCCAAAATATAATAATGTAAACTGACCTTGGAATTTTTTTCACCGGCTTTGGGATATTTAAAGGTTTCGACTTTCGGATAGAGTGCATCATCGTATCGCATCATTGAAAATTCCGGCACCTCTGTTTCATCAAATTTGACATAAGCCAATTTTTGTCCGTCTTTGCTCCATTCATAGGCTTTGCTGTAGCTGAATTCTTCTTCGTAAACCCAATCGGGGATCCCGTTGATGATGTGATTTTTTAAACCGTCAGTGGTGATTTGAATCGTTTTATTTGATTTTAAATCTTTGATAAACAGGTTGTTATCTTTTACATAAGCCACTTTGTCTCCGGTAGGGCTAAAACTCGGTTCTTGAATCTCGCCGTCAGCTATTTTGTCTAATTTTTTAGTATCGCGATTGTAAACATAATAAATCCCTTTACGTGAATGCCGGTAAATGGGTTTTATTTTTGAGCCGATAATAATTTGTTGTTCATCCGGAGAGAATTGGTATTCAAAATAGCCTATAAAAGGATACTTTTCAGTCGAAAAAGCAGTAGCTTCCCGTTGCAGCGTAGCGTAATTATAAATGCCGATTTCGTAAGTTCGCTTTTGCCGGTCAATATCTATTTTTG
>WGDF01000289.1 GCA_015493405.1 Flavobacteriaceae bacterium | reverse complement strand
TTTTCTTAGGACATTCAAAAGTATAAAAAATTATGGACGTAATCGCAGGATTTATAGAAATCTGAAATCGGTAGATTCCTCATCGCTCCCACGTCGCTCTATCGGAATGACAACTGAAATCAAATAACCCCCTATGATAATCGGGGCAGGTAGATTAACAAATCAGCATTAATCAGGCATAATAAATTCTATATAATTTTCAGGGGTAATAATTTTAGTTTCGGCATGGGGATATGCTGTTATAAACGATTTGGGAATTTTTACTTTTTTACGCGTGTTCCATTTGAATTCATACGCAAACAAATTGCCATCCCGTTCTTCGATATAGTCGATTTCTTGTTGCGCATGGGTACGCCAAAAGTATCTGTTGGTGTAGATTTGATGATAGTCCGTATATTTAATACGTTCGGAGATAATAAAGTTTTCCCATAAAGCACACACATCGTTGCGTTGTTCAATATTGTTGAAATTCCCGATTAGAGCATTACGAATACCGGTATCATAAAAATAAATTTTACGCGAACGTTTGAGTTCATTTCTTAAATTCCGGCTAAAAGACGGCAATCTAAAAATCACATAAGATTGTTCCAGTAAAATAATATAGTTTTCTACGGTTTCATTATCCAAACCAATTAATTGTCCCAGTTCGTTGTACGATACTTGATTCCCAATTTGGTAGGCCAAAGCTTGCAATAATTTCATCAATTTATCTGATTTTTTAATTTTTTGCCAAATCAAGATGTCTTTATAAAGATAGGAACGTGTCAGTAGTTTCAACAATTCTTTGGCTTCGGTTTCTTTTAAAACGACTTCGGGATAATAACCGTAAACCATACGGCGTTTCAAGTGTTTATGCTCTTCAAATTTACCATGGTATTGTGCCATTTCTTCAAAAGAAAACGGATACAACATATATTCGTATTTGCGTCCGGTTAAAGGTTCTGCAGTATGATTAATTAACTCAAATGACGATGAGCCGCTTACCAGTAATTGCACATTGGGTATATGGTCTATAATAATTTTAAGTTTTAAGCCAATATCCTTGATATTTTGGGCTTCGTCAATGACGATAATATTACCGGATTGGATAAAACTCTTAAAGTTTACCAATGAAGCTTGTGCAAATAATTCTTGAACTTCTATTTCATCAGCATTATACCATTGCACATTACTAATAGATGCCGTTATGCTTTTTAACAAAGTGGTTTTACCTACTTGCCGTGGACCGAAAATCAAGATTGCTTTTCCCTTAAAAAAGCGCTTTTTGATATGTTTTTCGATGATTCTTTTGACCATAACAGATGATTCTTGCTAAAATTATAAAGCAAAAATACAAAATTTTGCGGACACAATCGCAAAATTTATATAAATATTGCGAATACAACCGCAGAATTTATAAAAATTTATTTTTATAAGCCGGGGCTTCGATACAAACCTGACTGCGTCAGGTTCACTCAGCCACCTTTGCTTCTGCTTCATATTAAACTCACTCATTTATATTTATGTAATGTGGTCACTGAGTGTCCCCCGACAAAAGTCGGGGGGATGTATCGAAGTGTGGTCACTGAGTGTCCACTAAAGTCGGGATTGTATCGAAGTGATGGTTATTTCTTGATGGTTATTTCTTGATGATTCTTCCCGGATTCCCCACTACCGTTACCCCATCAGGGACATCTTTAATGATGACGGCGCCGGCGCCGATGGTTGCCCATTTCCCGATTTTTATACCCGGAATAACAACTGCGCCGGAACCGATATGTGTGCCTTCACCTACAGTTACATTACCACTCAATGTGGCATTGGGCGAAATATGCACATAATCTGCCAATTGACATTCGTGGTCTATGCTGGCGGTTGTGTTAATAATACAATGCTTACCAATTTGAACATCCACATTAACAACAACCCCCGGCATAACGACGGTTCCTTCGCCTATTTTTACAGTTTTGTCAATAATAGCCGTAGGATGAATAGCCTTTGTAAAAGACGCGTTTTTTAATTTTTCAACAATCTTTTTTCTCGTTTTATTATTTCCTACAGAAACGATAAAATTTTCATTTTCACTACCATCATATTTTGACACATCATAATTCAATATTTTGAAAGGGGCTCTATCATCATAGATTTTACTAATGGAAAGTCCCATATCTTCCAAAATTCTGATGATTACTTTTCCGTGTCCGCTGGCTCCGTATAGTTTCATTTTTTTAATTTAGTTATAGATTTCTCCTCGTTCGTTCCTCACTCGTTCGAAATGACAGGTTGTTGTCATTCCGACAGAACTTTTACTGACGTATGGAAGTAAAAGTGACGAGGAATCTTAAATTTTACACATATAATAATTTACTGATAAACGTCTTGTCATTAATTCCTTTTTCTAGAGAAAAGGCGGTGTTATAATATTACTTTAATTCCCTTTAAACCGTCCGATAGCCGAAGCACCTTCGACGGCAACGCCTTCCTTTTTAAATACTTTTTTGACCGTCAGCAACAAAATTCTCACATCCAGCATAAAACTCAAATGCTCGACATACCACACATCATATTCAAATTTTTGTGGCCAGCTGACGGCATTGCGTCCGTTCACTTGTGCCCACCCGGTGATACCCGGTCGTACTTCGTGCCGGCGTTTTTGAAAATCGTTATACAAAGGCAAATATTCGGGTAACAAAGGTCTGGGAC
>WGDF01000288.1 GCA_015493405.1 Flavobacteriaceae bacterium | reverse complement strand
GCTTTAAGTCATAGAGTAAACTTAAAGTTAGGGGTTACTGCCGTTGGGCAGATCGGACACTGAGTGTTCTTTGCGACGCAGGAGCAAAGAATGTACCGAAGTGTCAGATTTTCGATGTCAGTTTCAGATTTCAGATTTTTTGAATCTGTTTAATTGAAGTTAAGTGTCCGGTTTCATAATATTGATTTCTAAGGGTTTAACATCAGTATTTTTAGTTATCTAAATTAGATACAAAATAAAACTATGCGTAAAGTTAATAAAAATTTTTTAATGTTTGTTTATTGTTGGAAAATTTTAGAATAAAGTGCTTAGAGAGGGGTTCCTAGTGCGATGTAGAGAGGGCTCTTATCAAAATTTATAAGGTTAAATTTTTATATTAAAAATCCGAAATCATTTCCTCAGCTTCACTTTCCTCCAATTGAAAGCAGCATGCTTGTTTGCAGCACTAAATAAATCAAAAAAACAATAAATTATGAAGTATAGTAAATCTTCAATTCCACATTTTCTCAAATCAGGCCATTGAGTGTAGGGCTTAGTAACTTTTTCCCGACCAAAAACCTATTTTTTCGTTTTGATTTTCTTTAACCATATCCTTTTGAAGGGCATCGATAGAAACCACTTTTGATAAGTCTTGATGTTGTTCTATGGCAAAAGCAATATTGTTTACAATATCGGCAACCGTATCATTTTCATAATCAATAGCTAATGGCGGTTTTATAGTGAGTCTTTGCGTAATGCCACGCTTTCTAATCTGTAATCCTTTTTTATCAAAAGAGCGTCTGAAACCATCAATGACAATGGGAATAACTATGGGTTTATTGGTTTTGATAATGTGCGCTGTACCCCGTCTAATGGGTTTAAAAGGCGTGGTTGTACCTTGAGGAAAGGTAATCACCCAACCGTCATTTATAGCTTTGCTGATATTGGTAATATCGGCAAAATTAACAGGCCTTTTAACGTCCTGGCCTTTAGCCCGCCATGTCCGCATAATAGGAATAGCTCCGACATACATAAAAATACGCGGTAAAATCCCGGAAGTCATAGTTTCTTTGGCTGCCACATAATAAACATTGGTTTTAGGATGAAACAAATATTTGATGCCTTTGATATCGTTTTGGCCGTTTAAAGCGGCAAAAAACACATGAAACATCGCCGCAGCATCGGCAAAATAAGTTTGGTGGTTTGATACAAAAAGAACTTGATTGTCAGGGAGATACCGTAATAATTCCATACCTTCGATCTTGAGTTCGTTAAAGCCTTTGTAACGGCGTTTTGAAATCAGGCCGAAGATAAACAAAACGATTCTTTTAATAAAAATTATATTACCGAATATATCTTTTTTAAACATAGTCTTTCATCATTTTTTAGGGTCAATCGTAATTTCAAAGATACGATTTTTTGTTAAACCTGATTTTATTTTCTGTTTTTTTACTTCGAAAGAGCGTTGTTTTATTTTGTAATTTTGTCTCAAATAAAAATAATAATTTATGAAATTACCTAAATTTTTAATTGCTGATAATGCTGCCTTAGAAGATGATATTTTTGTATTGCACACCGAGTTTCCGCGATTTTTAATCAATTTGACAACGGATGAGATAGAGTGGTTTGATGAATTTAGCAAACAAGAAGCCGAAGATAATGCCGATTTGATTGAACAATCGATTCTAGCGGCTTACGATTTTTTTGAAGCCGAAATGAAAAATTACGAAGTTTAATTCAAAATTTTTTAGGACAAACCTGAAATATTTCCTGCTGCATCAATGCTCATATTTTCACTAGCCGGAGTTGATGGTAAGCCGGGCATACGCATCATTTTACCTAAGATAGGAATGATAAAACCGGCGCCCGTGTTGATTTCTACTTCTCTAACAAATACATTAAAATCAGTAGGTCGACCTATTTTATTAGGATTATCGGATAAAGATTTTTGAGTTTTTGCCATCACAATCGGTAAATGCTCATAGCCTAGCTTTTCTATTTTTCTAATGGTCGTTAAAGCTTTTTTGGAATACTCTACATCATTTGCACCGTAAATTTCACGGGCGATTTTTAAGATTTTTTCTTGAATGGGTTGTTCCCATTTGTATAAAGGTGTGAAATGATTTTGGTGGGCATCAATCAGTTTCACGACAGTTTGGGCCAAATCTTTCATGCCTTCGCCTCCTTTTGCCCATTCTTCTGCCAAGATAGCTTGAACACCGGCAGATTGGGCGGCCTTAACGATAAAATCGATCTCGGTATCGGTGTCATTCGGAAATTTATTAATGGCAATTACCGGTGTAATCCCGAATTTTTTGATGTTTTCAATATGTTTTTCAACATTAGGAAAGCCTTTCTTAACAGCTCCTAAATCCGGCTGGTTAAAATCTTTTTGACCACCATGATGGCGCAAAGCTCTCACAGTAACTACCAATACAACAGCTTCAGGATTCAGGTCGCCGTAAACACTTTTGATATTTAAAAACTTTTCAGCGCCCAAGTCAGCACCAAATCCGGCTTCTGTGACGACATAATCACTTAGTGATAAGCCCATTTTGGTCGCTATAATGGAATTGGTTCCTTGAGCGATATTGGCAAAGGGTCCGCCATGAATAATAGCAGGATTGTGCTCTAAAGTCTGCACCAAATTAGGTTTGATAGCATCTTTGAGCAAAATAGTCATTGCATCCTGTGCTTTGAGATCACGGGCATAAACCGGTTGTCCATCCATATTGAGGCCGACTAAAATATTGCCGAGCTTTTCTTTTAAATCAGCTAAATCTTTGGCCAGACAAAGGATTGCCATTACTTCGGATGCCGGTGTAATATTGAAACCGTCTTCACGCGGCACGCCATTGTTTTTGCCTCCCAATCCGGCAACGATATGACGCAGGGCGCGGTCATTCATATCCATGACGCGTTTCCAAAAGATTTGTCGTACATCCAAGCGCAAACTGTTTTTATGATGCAGATGATTGTCTATCAGAGCTGAAAGTAGATTGTTTGCTTTCTCTATTGCTGCAAAATCACCGGTAAAATGCAAGTTGATTTCTTCCATGGGAATGACTTGCGCATAGCCCCCTCCGGCAGCCCCGCCTTTAATGCCAAAAACGGGCCCTAAAGATGGCTCGCGTAAGACGACAGTTGCCTGTTTGCCTATTCTATTCAAGCCGTCTGTTAAACCGACGCTTACCGTTGTTTTTCCTTCACCTGCCGGTGTAGGGGTTAGTGCGGTGACCAAAATCAAATGATGTTGTTTAATTTTATCTTCATCAATCAAATACAAAGGCAATTTGGCTTTATATTTGCCATAGGGTTCCAAATATTCACTGTTGATTCCCAGTTTTTTAGCAATTTTTTTAATTTTTTCCAGCTTGACACTGTGGGCTATTTCTATATCTGTTAAATATTTTTTTGACATGCTTTTAGGCTTTAATGCTTGCAAAACTACTGATATTTTTTTTGAATGAAAGTCATAAAAATCAAAAAGAACAGGAAGTAAATAAAATTCTGTTTTTAGATGATACCCATTCATATAATTATAACAATTCTTTAACAGGAAATCCCTGGAATTAGCCTTATTTTTGTTTCAAAATAAAAAAAATTATGAAATCACTTTATATTTACAGCTTGTTGATTTTGTTTGGATTGGTTTCATGCAATTCATCTGTTCAACAAACAAAAAAGAAACAAAATACTGCTGAGGAAGTAGGCTTAAATTTGAAATATATGGATACAACTGTTAGACCGCAAGATGACTTTTATAATTATGTCAACGGCCAATGGATGAAAACGACTGAAATTCCTTCGGACCGGAGCCGTTGGGGTAGTTTTGACGAATTGCGCAAAAAAACGGATCAAAATACTTTAAAGGTTTTAAAAGAAGCTCAACAAGAGTCCCAATATGCTAAAGGTTCCGATGAACGTAAAGCTTTGGATTATTTTGCATCGATTATGGATACGCTTAGCAGAAACAAAGCGGGTTTGAAGCCTTTAAAACCTTATTTGGATCAAATTAATCAGATTAAAACCAAGGCAGATGTAGCCAAATTTATGCAAGAAAATGAGCCGGCTTTAAATTCAGCATTTTTTGGAATTGGCGTAAATGCCGATATGAAAAACAGCAATAAAAATGTTTTATATGTCTATCCGGCCGGAGCAGGTTTGCCTGACCGTGATTATTATGTGGCTGATGATAAAGATTCTAAAAAAATCAGAGAACAATATAAAGCGCATATTGGAAAAATGTTGAAATTTTTGGGCCAATCCGATGCTGAGATAGCTCGAGCACAAACCAATATACTTAAAATCGAAACCGATTTGGCCCAAGCTAAATTAACCAAAGAAGAACGCCGCAAGCCCGAAAATACTTATAATCCGATGTCGGTTGATGATTTGCAAAAGTTGATGCCTGATTTTGATATTAAGAACTACTTAAAAGCTTTAAATATCAATGTGGATAGTGTGGTGGTTAACCAACCTGAATATATGAAAGCGTTTGATCAAGTGTTCAAGAATCAGCCGGTTGCAGCCATCAAAGATTATCTCACTTGGAATACTTTGCGGGGAGCTGCCGGAAAATTATCTACGAATATTGCCCATGCCAATTGGGAATTTTATGGCAAAACTTTGGATGGGCAACCCAAACGCAAGCCTCTGGACGAACGGGCTTTGTCAACCGTCAACTGGTCTATTGGCGAAGCGGTAGGAAAATTATATGTCAAAAAATATTTTCCGCCGGAAGCCAAGAAAAAAGCTAAAGAAATGATTACTTATTTGCAAAAAGCTTATAAGGAACGCATCCATAATTTGCCTTGGATGAGTGACGATACCAAACAGAAAGCCATTCGTAAAGTTGAAAGTTTACAAATCAAAATCGGTTATCCCGACAAATGGAAAGATTATAGTCAATTAGAGGTAAAATCTCCTAAAGTCGGGGGAACTTATTTTGATAACAGTATCGCGGTCAGCCGCTGGCATTTTAATGATAATATAGCTAAATTGAAAAAACCGGTGGACAAAACCGAATGGGGTATGGCACCGCAAATAGTCAATGCCTATTACAATCCGTCTTATAATGAAATTGTTTTTCCGGCCGCTATTTTGCAACCGCCGTTCTATGATTACCGAGCAGACGAAGCTGTTAACTACGGTGGCATGGGTGCTGTAATCGGACATGAAATTTCTCATGGCTTTGATGACCAAGGGGCTAAATTTAATGACCAAGGTAATTTTGAAAATTGGTGGACTAAAAAAGATTTTGAACAATTTAACAAACTGGTTAAAAAATTAGCCGACCAATACAGTAAAATTGAAGTGTTGCCGGGCGTTTTTGTCAATGGTGAATTTACTTCCGGTGAAAATATCGGTGATCTTGGTGGTGTTAATGCCGCTTTGACCGCTTTGAAGTTGTTTTATAAAGACCATAAAAAACCGGGAAAAATTCAAGGTTTCACCCCTGAACAACGTTTTTTTATGTCTTGGGCAACTATTTGGCGCACCAAATCGCGTGAAGAAGCTTTAAAGAAACAAATCAAAACCGATCCGCACAGTCCGGGACAAGTTCGTGCGGTGCAACCACTGAGAAATGTCGATGCTTTTTATAAAACATTTGATATTAAAAAAGGTGATAAAATGTATATGAAACCGGAAGAGCGGGTAAAAATTTGGTAAACGATGTGAAGCATCTTTGTAGAGACGCACTGTCGTGCGTCTTTTTTGTGCACGTAGAGACGTTTTGTCAAAACGTCTCATGGCAAAAATTTACAATGTATATATTAGATGTAGAGGTGAAAAATTTTTCACCTCTATTTTTTTTGAATGCCTCGACCTGATAGGTTTCCCAAACCTGTCAGGTCTATAAATGTTAGAAACTGAACAAGTAAATTATAAAGCCAACTGTAACAAAACCTGTTTTTTAGTATCTTTACTATAAAATAGTTTTATTCTAAAAGATGTATATCAAGTTTTCAATATTATTATCTTTTGTTTTCATTTTTGGACAAGCGCAAGTTAAATTGATTCCGAAAGATTCACTTTTAGCAGATTTTGACCAATTGATAACCAAAATAGAACACAACCACATTGATCTTTACGCCAATATTTCCAAGCAGAAATTTGAACAACAAAAGCTTAAAACCCGAAGTGAAATCAATAGAGACATGTCGGCTCTTGCGTTTTATAAAATCACGCAACCGCTACTTGTATTGTTAAAAGACGGACATACAAGTATTTGGATTCCTGTGGATGAATATCACAAATTAAATCCGCGGGTTATTCCTTTTTTAGTAAAAGTAAACACAAATGATTCTACTTTAACAATCAAAAAAAATATAGTAAAATTGCAGGATAGCATACCGGCGGGCGCTAAAATTTTAAGTATAAATCATGTATCATATAAGGAAGTTGTTGCCAATATGTTAGGCTATGTTAGTGGCGAAAGATATTTTTTTAGATTATCTTTTCTCAACTTGACTTTTTTACATTTTTTGTATTTGCTTTATCCTGCTGATTCCTATACTTTTGAATATATTTATAAAGGACAAAAACACACCAAAACTATTCATACTATTCCTTATATGGATTTGGTTAAGAACTATAAGAAACAGCAGAAACATGCTTCCCTAAAAACACAAATTTTCCAATTTAAAATCCTTTCAGATAAGAAACAAATCGGGTTATTGGATTTCAATCGTTTTAACGGACGAGAGAAATTTGATCATTTTTTGGATTCGATTTTTGGTATTTTAAAAACTAAAAAAATCAAAAATTTAATTATTGATTTACGGGATAACCGTGGTGGAAATAATTTATTGGGAAATGATCTTTTTCAATATATTTCTCACGTTCCATACAAGTTTGATGATAAAATATTGGTAAGAGAGAAAGGAAAAATAAAGGTTTTTAATCATATAGAATTGTTCGAACTTGAAAAAAATCCGTTGCGGTTTGACGGTAACGTCTATTTACTCATCAATCATCAAACTTTTTCATCAGCAGCGGAATTTTCATGGGCATTTAAACATTATAAGATAGGAAAAGTTATCGGGGAAGAATCCGGCGGTATCAATATCTGTTTTGGTGATACAAAAAGGATATTATTGCAGCACACAAAAATATTCGGACAGGTTTCATGCAAGAAATTTTATAGTGTAGGAGCCAAAGAAGATGATATACATGGGACATTGCCCGACTACAAAGTCTCTTCAGATAAGGCGCTTAAAACGGCTGTTAATTTAATCGAAAAATAGATAACATTTATAATTGAGATAAACAGAACTGCTATTTAGTTCTCTTTTTTTAATGCTAAGTTCTATAAGTTTGTAATTTTATTTATCTAATACAATAGTTTTTATTTGATTAAAGTGATTTTTATCAGTTTTTAAAATTATAAAAATATTATTAAAATACAGATAACCAATGTGTTATGATTTGAGACGAAATTTTAGAAAATCTATTTTTGTCAATTTTCATTAAAACATCTAAATAACATTAGGTATTCTTAAAAATAATGCTATATTTGATTAGAAATATGTTTTAAATACGTTAAGGAAGTGTGATGTTTATAATATGAGATTAAAATTTTATAAAAATATAACTCAATTATTAATCTTTAAAATTTAAGCATATGAAAAATTTTTTAACCTTAATCGCTCTCGCAATTTTACCCTGGAGTTTAATTGCTCAAAACGTTATTCCCGGTGGTAAAGAAACCATTAAAATTAAGGGATTTATCAGTCAGACTTTTTTTATGCAAGACCAAAAGTTTGCTTTTGGTAATGGTCAAAAAGCCGAATGGGTATTGCCGCCTGCAGCATCAACCAATAAAAGTTTCTATGGTTTTGATGTGCGCAATACCAGATTAACTTTTGTTTATAATGGCCCCGAAATTGCAAAAGATTGGAAATTAGGTGGCGTTTTAGAAGCCGATTTTTTTGCCGGAAATGTCGGTAGTGGCGTTTTTTCACCACAAATGCCAACCCCTCGATTACGCTTGGCTTATTTAGATTTGGTTCATAACCAAACACGCATCAGAATGGGACAAGCTTGGACGCCTATGTTTGGGAATGTTCCGGTTTCCGTATCTCACATTGCTTTCCCATTGGGTTATGGTAATGCCGGATTTGTCGGTTGGCGTTTTCCCGGTATTTATCTCTATCAAGGTTTAAATGACAAATCAAGCGCAGTTAAAATCAGATTGGATGCGGCTTTATTTGCCAATTCTTGGACCGGTCCCGGAGACAATAACAATTTTATGAATGCGGGAAATTTAGGTACACCGCAAATGGAAATGAAACTGAATTTTGCCGGTAAGTCTTTAGGAGGCTATTTAGTAGCGCATTATGATCAAAAAAATATCACGACTGTTGCTGCTACAACAGATCATAAATTATCAGGAACGGCTTTTGAAGTTGGGGTTAAATATCATCAAAAAGGTTTTTTATTACAAGGAAATTTGTATTCCGGTAAAAATATCGGACAACAATTTGGCGGCATCACACAATTTCAAATGACGACCGATGATTTGCGTTCCTTGGGTTATTGGGTACAAGCCGGCTATGTTGTTGATAAAAAATTAGGTTTCTACGGATTTTTAGGAAAAGAAAAGGTCAATCATGACGATGTTGTTAAACTGGCTTTAAGTAGGAGTGAACACACCTTGTCCAATTTTATGGTTGATTACAAATTGGGCGCTGTTACCTTAGGGGTTGAGTGGTTGCATAGTAAACTCGGTTACTACGATGGAAGTGATAAATCAGCTTCCGGAAATCAATATTCATTTAGCGCCTTATATAAATTTTAGGTGCTGCAACATTTAAACTTATACATTAACTAAAAAAATATAACTATGGGATCAATACTAATTATGTTGATTGTTTTTGGTGGCTATATAGCTATGTATCATATATATGGCAAGTATATAGGTAACAAGATTTTTAAATTAAGTAATGACAATGCTGTACCGGCAGTCGAATTGGAAGATGGCGTCGATTTTGTTCCGACTAAAAAAGAAGTTATTTTCGGACACCATTTTGCTTCTATAGCAGGAACAGGCCCTATCGTAGGACCGGCTATCGCTGTTATCTGGGGATGGATGCCGGCACTGATCTGGGTTTTCATAGGCTCTATTGTAATGGGGGCAGCTCATGATTTCGGCACCCTAATTTTGTCAATGAGGAATCAGGGTAAATCAATCTCAGAAATAACCGGAAAATATATCAATACACGGACTAAGTTCTTTTTGTTTTTTATTATCTTCTTAGAATTATGGATTATTGTTTCCATTTTTGGGTTGGTTATTGCCATTTTATTCAAAATGTACCCGCAGTCGGTTATTCCGGTATGGCTTGAAATTCCGATAGCCGTATATTTGGGCTATTTGGTTTATAAAAAAGGCGCGAATTTGGCCATTTGGTCTATTATAGCAGTTATTGTTATGTATTTGACTGTGGTATGGGGTGCCTATATGCCGCTTAAAATGCCTGTAGTTTTTGGTTTGTCTCCAATTGCAGTTTGGTCTATTATCTTATTGATTTATGCTTTTATAGCTTCGGTTTTGCCGGTGACAACATTGTTGCAACCTCGTGATTATATCAATTCACATGAGTTGGTTATAGCTTTGGCCTTATTAGTTTTAGGTGTTTTAGCTGCAGGATTTACCGGTCAATTGCATATAGTAGCACCGGCTGTCCGGCCGCATCCCGAAGGCACGCCACCTTTATGGCCCTTCTTATTTATTACCATTGCTTGTGGTGCCATCTCCGGTTTTCATGCGTTGGTTTCTTCAGGGACTTCTTCAAAACAAGTACGCCAAGAAACAGATTCATTATTTGTCGGGTACGGTTCTATGTTGATGGAAGGCTCTTTAGCCACTTTGGTCATCATAGCTACAACTGCCGGTATCGGTATGGGGTATTTAACAAAAAACGGAGAACTCTTGACGGGCGTGCAAGCCTGGACGCATCATTATGCTTCTTGGGCTGCTGCAGGCGGTTTGAGCTCTAAAGTAGGGGCTTTTGTTGAAGGATCGGCCAATATGATTCAAACTTTGGGTATTCCTAAGAATATTGCGATGACCATTATGGGTGTATTTGTCGCTTCTTTTGCCGGCACGACTCTGGATACGGCCACACGTGTTCAAAGATATTTGGTTAGCGAAACCTTCCCTAAGACTTTTAAAAATAAATATATTTCGACCGGTTTTGTCATTTTAATGGCTTTGATTCTGATTTTTTCTTCAGGAGCCAATGGTAAAGGTGCTTTAGCGTTATGGCCATTATTTGGTGCTGTAAATCAAACTTTGGCAGCCTTGGCCTTATTGGTTGTGAGTATTTATCTTAAAGGACGGACCAAATGGGGTTGGTTAATCAGTCTGCTACCGGCTATTTTTATGTTGGTCGTGTCAATGTGGGCTGTTATATTGAATCAAACTAACTTTATGAATAAGCACAATCTTTTATTGGAAGTTCTAAACGGTATTATTTTTATTTCCATGATTTGGGTAGCTATTGAAGGCGGTAAAAAATTATTAAATACGACCTACGAGCCCAATAAAATGGCTGAAGAATTGAAACGCTCTTAAAAATAACGGAGGATTTTTATAAATTTTGTAAGATTTTATAGATTTATAAAAATCCTCTATTATTTTTGTTTAAATTTATCTTATGAATCAAGAAACAATTGAAAACAATTTAAAAAAAATATATTACCGGTTGGTTTTGTTGGCATTTTTTCTGGTTGCAGGCATTTATCTCATCAAATATTTTATGTTGCCGTCTGCTGCTGTTGTTACTCATTCCAAAATTTGGGCGATTACAATAGCTTCGTTAGCAGGTATTTTCGGATTGGCTTTGCCGATTTTTTACCGCACCTATTTTATTTATAAATTGAAAAATGAAAAGCGTATTTCCCCTCAATTATTTTTAAAATTTGAAAAAAATATTCTTTATATAGCTTTAGCAACGCCTTACTTTTTGATCTTGTCGTTGGGCTTAAACTTGCCCGAACGCAGTCATATTTTGATCATACTTTTTTCACTTTATGCACTTTATTATTATTATCCGTCGGCAAAAAAAGTGGCTTTTGAAATGAAGATCTTCAGAATTAAATCTCAAGAAACAACCTAATTCAAAACAAATCATCTAAAAATGGTAGCTTTATTACATAAATTTATTGAAG
>WGDF01000287.1 GCA_015493405.1 Flavobacteriaceae bacterium | reverse complement strand
TATTTCTACTAGCCGGTCTGCATGCATTCGGTCAAGATCAGTTCTTTAGCGGCACCATCATACATGCCGGAACCAAACAAGTGTTGGTTGGCGCAAATATCGTCAACTTAACTTCTTTGGATGGCACGACTTCTGACGAAAACGGCATGTTCAGTATTCCGGCCAAAGTCAATGATTCTATTATCGTAACCTTTATGGGCTTTAAAACTATCAACATAAAAGCTAATCCCGAAATTCTTAAAAAACACCAAACGATTTATATGCTGGAAGCCCCCTTGGCTTTGGATGAAGTTATTGTCAGTTCGGATCAATTAACGGGAAGTCTTCCCATAGATGTCAATCTGATTCCCTTACAAAAACAAATTGATATCAGTCCCAAAATAGCTGCTATGTTCGGCAATCCTAATCCCACAGCTTTATCACGGGTCAATGATGTGTTAAAAGAAATTATGAATCCGGTGGATTTGATTTATAATATTTTTGCCACTCATGCCAAAGATATGCGGCGACTAAAAAAAATACAAGAAGAAGATAAGGTCAAACAGATTTTGGCTGCTAAATTTGACCGTGAAATTCTATCTCGCTTATTAAAAATCGATAAAAAAGATGTTTATTTGGTTTTAGAAATGTGTGATTATCCGCAAAATTTTATTCAAAAAGCCAATGATTTACAAATTTTAGAAGCCATACTAAACTGCTACAGCCAATACGACCGTTATTTTGATGAAAAATCAAAAAAATAATAGTGCCTACTGCCTAATTAAAGCGCAATCATCAATTACACTTCCTTAAAAAACGTTGCAACATTATTCCGAATTAAAAACCCGGATAAAAATTAATACCGAAATAGCCTTTACTTTTCGCCAAACTTAAAGGGATAGCATAGTAGGGCTGAATGATAATCTGTCCAAATAAATTGATACGTGTTGATAAACCCGTGCTAAATATGGGATAACGTGAACTGCGATCTGCACGTCGTTTTAAAGTAATTTTATCACCGCCATTCCAGATCAAACCGGCGTCAAAAAACAAGTTAAGATCGGTAAAAAGGACACCTGATTTGATGACAGCCAAACGTTCCGGTCCGGTAAAGGGTAATCGTAATTCGAAATTACCGACCAACATTTTACTCCCGATTAAATCGGTATACCATAAACTCTGTCCATTGGTTGCCATCATGCTATTAAATAAAGCATCGTATGAATAACCTCTCACAAAAAAGTCATATCCCAAATATAAAGGCGGCAAGATACCTCCATCTTGATAGCTGCGATTTGCATCCGGCCCAAAACGATTGTAATGTGCCAATTTGAAAGCAAAACTCACCGGTTTTAAGAAAATATATTTACGGTAATCCAAAGTAAAAGTCGATAAGGTATTTCTGCCGAAATATTGTTGCATGCCGACACGAAAGCGTTGTCCCTTCATAGGAGCCGTCAGACCGAAAACAGAATTATCTCCGACAAAAGCCGTGTTGAGTTCATGAAAATTAAATCCCGGAGGAGATTTCTCATCTTTTTTCTCATAACCATAATAGCCGTAAGCATAGCCACTATAAGGATCGTAATAATCGTAATAAAAGTTATTGGCTGTTATCTTATAAGAATAATGGGCTAATGAACCTCCAAGCTCCGCCCTCAATGTTTTAGAAAAGGGATAACTGGCATATAAACCAACTTTTTCTTCAAACATACGAATCGTATAAATGGAATAACGATCTACCGGAACAGCAGTATTGTCAAAATTAAGCGTATCCTTATAAACACCCTGATAATAAGTAGTATAAGGAATATGAGATAAGGAAACACCCCAGCCTACCCTGTGTTTTTGATTGAAATAAGCTGCATAAGCTCCAAAATCGTAAACTTCACCATTGAGCGATGCCGCAGCATAGAGTTGATTTTGCCCCAGCATATCACTAAAAATCATACTGATACCACCGGCCATACCGCTACCATACATGCTTGAAGTACTCATGCCGATGCCTATATTACTGATATAATCCAATTTGAATTTGGGTTTATAGGGTTTGGCAACAATCTTAAATTTAAGATCTTCATATTTATTTCGCAATAATCTTTCGACCAAACTGTAATTCAAATTAATACGAGGCGGTAAAAGTGCCGGTGCTATTCTAATATTAGTATCTTCTACCGGCGTATTATAGAATTGACTGATTTTGGCTTTGGCCAATTGATATTGATGCCGCGCAAAATAATTATATATTATTTCGTTATTTTTATAATTGATACTATAAGCCGGCGAAAATTTAGTAATGCCCGAAATACCGGTAAAAAATTTCGTTAAGCGGTATATCTTTTTCGAAGCTATATGGTAACGGTATAAATCTCTAAAGCCATCATAATCGGATAAAAAATAGATATTTTCGGCTGCTTGATCAAACTGCGGATTCATATTATTGGCACCCGGTAATATGGCAGGATAGGATTTTTGTCTGGTCGCTAAATCTAAAATTCCGATATGGTATCGCACCGGATATAAATGGCGCTTGACATAGTAATAATCGGTTGTAAATATAATTTTTTTACCGTCAGGTGACCACATAGCTTGCATTTCGGCATAAGGATCATGAGTCAATCGGGTTATCTTTTGATCGGACAAATTATAAAGGTATAAATCGGATTGTCCCTCGACTTGTCCTAATAACAATATGGATTTGCCGTCGGGCGACCAAGCCGGATAAGAAAAAGCTTGCAAATCGGGAATTTCCAATATTTTGGTCAGCTTTTTTTTAGCAACATTGACCAAAGCCAATTGATTTTTACCGTTTTTAAAAATAATATAAGCAAAATATTTGCTGTCCGGTGACCAAGTTCCCGCAGATTCAAAAGCATCAATGGCATCAATATGATTGGTCATTGGTTTGGAAGATATTTTGTGCATTTTTTTAGTCGCGATGTCAGCTACATATAAATCCATAGACAGCACATTCTTTTCAGATAAGAAAATCATTTTTTTACCATCGGGACTAACGACCGGAGACACATTCATTTTACCGGCATTGTTTTGATCAAAAATAACTTTTCCTACTGCCAAAGTGTCGCGGCCGTCTAAAAACTGTTGATAATAACTGACATTGGTTCGTTTCCAATCTTTGGACAAAGAATCCAATTTGATATGCAAGACCGTGTCAGTTGCTTGCTTTAACCCCCAACGCAAGGTTTGGTAAAATAAAGGTTTGATTTTGTCATCACCATATGTTCCACCGATATAAGCCCAAAAATTTTGACCGTAACGGTAAGGAAAATATTTGCTCTTATACAAATCTTTGATTAAGGGATAATCTTTACTCAAAACAGCATCGCGCATCCACATAGCCGTATGTTCATCATAACGGCCCAAGGATAAGTATTCAGCCATACCTTCAACCATCCATAACGGCACATTGGCTAAATTGTTAAAGGATAATGAATCGTCCGTTTTAATCAAATTATATTGAAAAGCATGCACCATCTCATGCCCCAGAACGTGATCGGTTTGACCGAAAGAAGGCCGCACCGGCATCGTGACTCTGTTTTTTAAAGCTTCTGTAACCCCACCGGTTCCTACGCCTATATTGCCCGAAATAGCTGTCGTTTGCTGAAAATCGGCATGATTGTTATAGAGTATAATGGGAACCTTTTCAGGAAAAGTATCTTTGAACAAAGTATAGTGCCTATGATACCATTTCTCAGCCTCTCTCAAAAAAGATTTTCGGAGCGAATCATTGGTCAGATAAGTATAAAGGGCAACATGCGGCGTTTCATAAACCTTGAAATGAAATTCTTCATAACGTGGCTTATTGCCCCCAAAATATTGAGCGGAAATATTGGCTATACTAAATAATAATAGAAAAACTAAGATACTTTTTTTCATTTGAAAAATTTTATAGTTACAAAAGACTTTAAAATCGGATAAAGTTACTAAAATAATTAATAAACTTATCAAAAATTATACCTTATACTCGTTTAAAGCATTATTTAACATTTAAAAAATTGAGGTCGTCCTCAATCAAAATCTTGAGTTGTTCCTATTGCAGCTTTTTGAATATTGATTAGAGGTGCATTTTGGTCATCGCCATCAATCACAAAAGCTTCTATATCACAATGATCAATTTGGGTAATTTCCGGTGGCACAGCACCTGAAAAATGGTATGTATATATATGGTTGGCTTGCATTTGGCTTGATGGAATAGGCAAACCGTAAACCCCGTTTAAAGCAACTCTTAAAGTATGATTTTGCTCAAAATTTGGAATGGGATCCTGCCCACCATAATAGTTAGTGGCATTGGCTTGGTCGGCATGTAAATCGTTTTCAGTTAAATAAATCACTAAATTAACATTCTTTTTAGAAAAGTCCATATCAAAACGCACAGAAACGGTTAGATCCAATTGATTTGAAGATATTTGAGAGGCAACTGACAAACCTAAAGGTTGAGGCTGATCTAAAAGCGCTTGTAAACTGGTGTATTGCTCATCCCAGATATGACCCAAACGGCGGTTGACTATCGGTGAGGGTAAACCGGAAATGTTAAAATCCCGAGTAAGCGTCGTAATCTCATTAAATCCTAAAGGATCATCTCCTTGCCACCGTGAATAGTGAATAGCAACGGGAATAATATGGTCATTTTGAGAAACCGCTTGATCCAACTTATAAGTTACACGTGGACAATTGGTACACCAAGTTCCGGTATAATCTTCTACAAGTATTTTAGTTGTCGATTGTGGCACTATAACTTGAACTTGCATAGCTTGACTTGTAATGGTTTGACCATCTAAAGTTATACTTGCTGTTACATTATATGAACCGGTTTGATTAAATTCTAAAATATTGGAACTTTGGGCCTGGCCGTCTATATAAAATATAGCATGTGAGGTTAAATCAACTCCGGCAGCATTTTGAGCTTTAAAAGGCACTTTAAAATGGGTAATCAATTGCGAACCGTAAAGTGAATGGACTTCTAATATTTGTGCATCTGAAATACCTTGTTCTTTAATATCACAAGCGATTAATAAAAGACTTAAAATTGTTAGGCTAAAAAATATAGATTTCATATATAAAATTTGAGTAAATATATCAAAAAAAAATTAAGTATGACAACTACTACCATGGTCATGATGGTGGTCATGGTCATCTGTACCGGGCGCTTTACGTTCGGCTCCGGCCATAAGCCATTGCATCAACTGATCGGGATCTTTAAAAACTTGCGCCTCAATACCGGTTTGATTCACAGGAATTTTTGCCGGCAACTTAATTTGCTGTGGGTCTGTAAGAAGAAAAGCCAATCTGTAAGCTTTATGAGATGCTATTTTGGGTAAAATATAAGTGATAAACCAATCTATAGTTTCTTGTGAAAGTAAATGCTCGACCTTGCGCCAATCGATATAAATTTGGTTGGCTCGTTTATAAATACGTTCACTCAAAAAGTTTAACAATT
>WGDF01000286.1 GCA_015493405.1 Flavobacteriaceae bacterium | reverse complement strand
GTTCCATACCACCCGCTTGAGTCTCTCTTGTGACAGTTTTTTTATACAGGACAAGAAAAATTGCATAGAAAATTATTATATTTGAAGCATGGTAATTTTGTTTGTAATGTTCTGATAATGTAAACCACACGATGCAATCGTGCGGTAGCGGTGCAATGGTGTGTCAATGAACCTATTTTGTTACAAAAATAAGGATTTTTTTTGATTGCAGATGTCAGATTTATGTAGGTCGCTGAGTGATTTTTGATGAAGGAAAAAATCGTACCGAAGCGCCGGATTTTATTTTCAGATTTTTCAAAAATCAATGATTAAATATCACCGAGCAATGTTGAGATGATTAAGAAAGCTATGGAAATAAGATAACACCTCCAATTTGTGATATTTTTCCCTATTTGATTTGGTTATCATAAGCATTCATACCATTTACAATACCTGTATATAAATCTTTCCAATAAAAAATGATTAGAAGGATAAATAATGCCAATAATATTAACCTCAAATTTTTCTTTGAAATAACCATAACATACTTTTTTTGACAAAGTTAATAATTTTATTACAACTAATTACTAATATGCAAAATATTCCCTGACAACGAAACGTGGTAAGGTTTTAAGGAGTATTCGCCGGAGCCTTTGGTTTATTTACCCCGACAGTGCGCGATTGCATCACGTTTCGTAAAAACATGCGCTACTACACGAGTCTTAACTAGTGTTAATTTAGTAAAATAAAAAACTAATTTAATATTTATAGCTTTTTCAATTTGGCAAATTTCAACAAGAGGTTTTTCTCCCCGCCAACTTCAAATTTGATTCTAGCTTTTTTGTTAGAACCGCGGCCCTCCATATTTACTATTTGCCCTTTACCAAAACGACTGTGTTCTACCCAATCTCCAATTTTAAGATCAGGATAATCAGTAGTGCTTCCGGCACCTAAATCGTTGATTTTTTTAAGATTTTTTGGGAGAGGATTCGGATTTTTTTTGAGGGCCGGCTTTTTATTATTTTGATATTTCTTATGCTCTAATTTTTTCTTTTTAGATTGACCGTAAGCGGGCAAATCAAACATATCAGCATCTAAAAAAGGATTGCCGGATAAATCACCCGGTTGGTAGTTAAATTCTAAATACCGATCTTCTATTTCACTGATAAAACGACTGGGTTCCGAGTAATTGAGTTTTCCCCAACGGTAGCGTGATTCAGCAAAACTTACAGTAGCTTTCTTTTTGGCTCGTGTAAGTGCTACATAAAACAGCCGGCGTTCTTCTTCGAGTTCGGCGCGTGTATTGACCGACATCCCTGAGGGAAATAAGTCTTCTTCCATGCCTACAATATAAATGTAAGGAAATTCCAATCCTTTGGCCATATGAACCGTCATTAAGGTTACCTTATTGGGATCATCATCTTTTTTATCCAAATCGGTAAACAAGGCGACATCTTGCAAGTAGGAAGTCAAACTGATATCGGCATCCGGTTCTTCTTTTTGAGCATCGATAAAGTCTTGTATGGCATTCATCAACTCTTGAATATTTTCAACCCGGCTCAAACCTTCAGGGGTAATATCTTTGCGATATTCTTGCAATAAACCGGTATTTTTTAAGATATAATCGGTCAATTCAAAGGCATCTTTCTCTTGAGCTAAAGCTTGAAAACTTTTAATTTTCAAAGCAAAATTTTCCAATTTGGTTTTGGTGCCTTGATTGAGTTTAATGTCTATTTTTTGGATGTTATCAACAATGTCAAACAGGGCAACTTTGTAATGATTGGCAGCCAACAAAAGTTTATCCATTGTGGTATTGCCAATGCCACGAGCCGGAAAGTTGATAATACGGCGTAAGGCTTCGTCATCTTTCGGATTGATAATCAAGCGTAAATAAGCCAATATATCTTTGATTTCTTTACGTTGATAAAAGGACAAACCGCCATAAATACGGAAGGGGATTCCTTTTTTGCGCAGGGCATCTTCCATAGCCCGTGATTGTGAATTGGTGCGATACAAAATAGCAAAATCTTGCGGCTGAAGTTGTAAGCGCATTTGATGTTCAAAAATATCCGATGCTACAAATCGGCCTTCTTCCGTGTCGGTATAAGTGCGAATAACTTTGATTTTTTCGCCTTCTTCGTTGGCCGTCCATACGACTTTGGGCAAGCGGTCTTTGTTTTTTTCAATCAGAGAATTGGCAGCGCCTACTATATTTTTGGTGGAACGGTAATTTTGTTCCAATTTATAGACTTCAGATTCAGGATAATCGCGTTGAAAATTGAAAATATTTTGAATATTGGCACCGCGAAAACTGTAAATGCTTTGGGCATCATCGCCAACGACACATAAATTGTGATGCCGGTTAGACAAAGCTTTGACAATCAAATATTGAGAGTGGTTGGTATCTTGATACTCATCGACCAAGATATATTGAAAACGTTGTTGATACTTAGCGAGCACTTCCGGAAAACGAGTCAGCAATTCATTTGTTTTGAGCAACAAATCATCAAAATCCATAGCGCCGGCTCTAAAACAACGATCGACGTAACGTTGGTAAATATGCCCCATTTCCGGTCGTTTGGCATAATAATCGGCCTCCATTAATTCCGGATTGTTAAAATAAGCTTTTACCGTGATTAAGTTATTTTTAAAATTGGAAATCCGGCTTTGTATTTGCTTAGGTTTGTATACATCCGAATCTAAATTCAAATCTTTGATAACTTGTTTGATGAGTTGTAAGCTATCAGCGGAATCATAGATGGTAAAATCACGTGGAAAGCCCAGTTTGTCAGCTTCGGAGCGTAATATTCGGGCAAAAATGGAATGAAAAGTGCCCATCCAAATATTTTTGGCTTCACTTTGCCCGACAATAGCGGCAATACGTTCTTTCATTTCGCGAGCCGCTTTATTGGTAAAGGTCAAAGATAAAATACTAAATGGATCAATCCCTTGCTCCATCAAATAAGCAATACGGTAGGTTAAAACGCGGGTTTTGCCTGATCCGGCACCGGCAATAACCATCAAAGGGCCGTCTTTATGCACAACGGGGGCATGTTGTGCTTCGTTTAATTCTTCTAGATAATTTTGTTGACTCATAGGTACAAAATTACATTTTTTTACAAGCCGATTTTTTATATGACTAAAAATTTATTGACATTTTTTATTTTAATTAAGATGACTGTTTGTCAGTTTGTCTTATTTCGATTTTGATTTTAAAAATGGAAGCAGGATAATGCCGGATTTTTTTAAGAGAAACTTTATGTTTATCTTTTTTTAGTTAAAGAAATTGTAAATTTTAAGATTTTTGAGGTGATTTTTTCAATAATAAGCCTGATGTCCAAAGTTTGGCACAAGATTTGTAATGTAATAATCGTGAGAATTTTTTTTCATAGTTGAGTTATTTTGGTTAAGGGAAAGGCCGCTGTAAATATACAGCGGTCTTTCTTATATATAGATATATTTTAACCGGACATTCCGAATTATTCATTATTTCGTATTATTGCAAAGTTTAAATCTTAAATATGACTTCAGCTCAATTTATTGGCCAAAATTTAGCTTTACCGGCGCAACAGATTAATCGGGTTCTGGTATTACTTCAAGCCGATGCAACGGTGCCTTTTATAGCGCGTTATCGCAAAGAACTAACCGGAAATTTAGATGAAGTAAGGCTTTATCAAATTCAGAAACTTAAAAAACAGTTTGAAGAGTTGCAAAAAAGGCAACAAACTATTGTTAAAGCTTTGACGGAACAAAAAATATTGACGGCGGATTTAGAGCAAAAAATTTTAAATACATTTGAAGCC
>WGDF01000285.1 GCA_015493405.1 Flavobacteriaceae bacterium | reverse complement strand
TTGATTTTGCGCGGTTTCAATCAAAGGTAATTGAAACAAATTTTGCCAAATACCTTTCCCCTGACGTTTCTCTAAGATAATAGCATCCTTATATTGAACCAAAAAATAATGCAAATACCTTTTTTTAATTTTAATTTTGGACAACTTAACCGGTAAATGGCTTACTTGTCCCGTTTGATAAGCCATACATTCTTGCGATAAAGGGCAACTATCACATTTGGCTTGTTTCGGGGTGCAATGTAAAGCACCAAATTCCATAATAGCCTGATTATAAACAGCCGGTTGCCGCTTATCTAGGTTTTCTTGTGCCAGCATCCTGAAAATTTTTTTGCCTTCAGTAGAATTTCTAGGAATTTCCAATCCGAAAATACGCGCCAAAACCCGATAAACATTACCGTCCAAAACACTAACAGGTTCATTGTAACAAAAAGAAGCTATAGCAGCTGCCGTATAATCGCCAACGCCCTTGAGTTGTAGTAAAGCTTGGTAAGTTTTAGGAAAAACACCCCCGTAATTCACAACGATATCCTTAGCCGTAAAGTGCAGATTTCGGGCTCGTGAATAATAACCCAAACCTTGCCATAAATTTAAAATTTCGTGTTCCGTAGTAGCAGCCAAAGCCTGCACATCGGGGTAAGCGGTGATAAATTTTTTATAATAGGGCAAGCCTTGCGCCACTTGAGTTTGTTGCAAAATGATTTCTGACAACCATATTTTGTAAGGGTCTTGCGTCTGTCGCCAAGGTAAATCGCGCTTATTTTGTTGATACCAATGCAATAATTTATCTGTGTCCATTAGCGCAATATATCTTTCAGATTTAAAATAGTGGCATACCCCCGCGATTTGAAATAATTTGGGGCTTGTAAGCCGGTGGCCAAAATAAAATCGCCACCCCACGCACCCAAACTTTTAATCTGTCCCGAATAATCGCTAAAAAATTCTTGTTTAACAGTCGGCCGTTGTAAAATAGCACTGATAATTTGTTCATGCTTTTCAATCAATTTTTCAAATGATAATAGGTCTCTACATTCAATAATACTTTCAGTAATTTGACTGATTTGATCTATTTGATGCGCTGTAGGCAAGTGTTTACGGTATGATTGGATTGCTTCTCGGCTATTTTGCTTCACATTGCGATAAATCAAAAAAATATGATCGGCAAAAACAGGCTTAAATCGAACGGACTGCCAAACAGCTTGTTTCTCGCGATAAATAGGAGCAACCATTTTTTTTGGAGACTTTAATTGATATAAAATCGGCTGATCTTGCAAAGCCACTGCAAGGTCATAACCACTTCCTCCAAAACTTATATCAAGTAAGTCAAAAGGGGGCGATTGGCTCCATTTTGATAATAGAGCAATCAAACTCGATGAAGAACCAAAACCCCATTTCCGATTAAAATTCAATATGGTTTTAAAATGTAACGGCCGGTCAAAAAGTCTGGCATTATGTCGTTTGATATACAGCATAACTTGTTGAATAATAACAGCTTGCGATGTATTAGACGCTTCTAAAATATGCGTCAAATCTAAAGAAAAACGGGCGTTGAACCACTGACCGTCAGGATCGTAGCTTTGCCATAAATGCGTTTCATCTTTAGAGTCATAAAGTTCTAATTTTTGCCCGTAACCTACCGTAGGAATAGCTAAGGCTTTAGCTCCGTTTAAGACCGCATATTCACCACTGATTAATAATTTGCCGGGGGCATAAAATTTCATCTATTTTTCTTTTACGATAAAAAACCCATCACTGCCTTTTTTTTGATATAAAGGCATTAACATAAAACCTGCATCGGGACTTTCTACAACATGTTGATTCTGAACGGCTAAGCTTTCGTTTTTTTGGATAGGCTTAAAATTGTAATAGCCGGGTTCCATTTTAAAATTTTGCGATTGATTCAATTTGTGACGGTAGATGAGTTCAAGATGGTGCGGCAAACCTTGCGAAATTTGTTGCAAAAGTTTTCGGCTTTGAGAAACTTCGGGTAAAGCTGCGTCGACCAATCCGGCATAAGCCAAACTGTGCCAGATGCCGGCAGTCAAATTTTCGGTGGCTTGAGGCGTTTGGTGCGTGCCACCTTCAAAGACTACAGAGGTCATCCCTTTGCGACCGAAATAACTTAAAGCTGTACCCGGAAGCATCTCAGACAATTTTTCAATAAAAGGCACCCCAAACGAACGGGCTAAAGCCAAGCTTTTTTGATTACAAGCCGGAATGGCAAATACACCGCTTCTGGCTGAAAAAGTATGCAAATCTAAAAAGAAACAATTATCAAATCGATCTTGACAAATGTCTTTGACAATAAGCTCGTGAAGTATGTTAAGAGATAGGTAATCCGCTATAGATTGATGATTTTGAGCTAAGTTTTCATCAAGCCACAAGCGGTTTAAATCCTGATCCAAAAATCGCTCCCCTCTTTCCAAAGCCGGCACATTACCTTTTAGAAAATAAATTTGACCTTTTGAGGTGTCAAATTTTTTTTTGAGACTCGGGATTATATTATGAATAGCTTCTACGCCATTGATTTCATTGCCGTGCATGCCACCTAAGACTATAAATTTACGATTGGCATTCTCTCCGAATTGCTCAATTATATGTTTTTGTTTATCCACTCTCATTTGAACTAAAAAGGTCAGCAAAAATACAATTTATTCTTGAAAAAGCGTATTTACAAATCGCACTTATGCTTAAAAATAAGCCTTTAAGCCTTAAAACGTTCAAATAGGCGTCGACTTAAATGAAAAAATTCGGTCTCAGTTAGCATACCGACCAATTTATCATTTTGAATAACCGGCAAACTACCCAATTGATGTTGATTCATAATACTAATGGCATCAGACAATTTTTGATTGGGTTGAATGGTTTCCGGTTGTTTCAACATCATATCTTTTACTTTTAAAGTTTTTAACCTCTTATCCAAACTATGTTGTCTTAAAGTTTTTAATAAAGACCGTGCTGTTACTAAGCCAACAAATTTACCTTTGTCATCTTCAACAGGCACATATCTGAGTTTGGCCCAATCCATCATATCAGCTACAAACTCGACAATATCATCAGGTTGAACCGACAAGACGTCCGTTTTCATAACTTCTTCAACTAATAACTGTGCCGGGTGCCAATGTGGCAAATCTTGCATTTCGGGAATTGGCCATTGGTGCACCGGCAAAGCCTCCTTTTGATTTTTAATGGTGTGCATTGTAATGGCACTCAAAATTTCTTCTTTGGAAGCTTTATCTTTAAATTGGCTAAAAGTTTGCAACATCCAGCTGCTTCCGGTCACTTCTTTCTCGACCCGATTTTTGATTATGTCTAAATAACGGTCTATATCTTTTGACGATATGTTTCGCAGCAACAGTCCTTTGCGAGCAACCGGCAATAGTTCATTCAAAATTAAATCTTTGGCATAATATTTTTGTCCATTAAACCATGTAAATTGCTTAGTTAACCCACCTCTGGCTGCAGCGTAAAAATTAGCTTTAGCTTGATCAAAAGTAATAAGCCGGGTTATATCGTCCAATTCATCGGCATAACCTTCCATCAGCCCCAGCCAAAAAGCGGCATTAGCCATTTCATCTAAAACGGTGGGGCCGGCCGGAAACATACGCGCCTCTATACGGAGATGTGGTTTGCCATTATCCGAAATCCCATAAACAGGACGGTTCCAACGGTAAATAGTTGAATTATGGACCGTTAAGGCTTTAAGTTTCGGCGTGATGCCTTTTTGAACCATTTTCAAACTATCTTCTTCAAAATCAGCCCCTAATAAAACCCTGTATCGCAATATATCCTCTTTAAAAATGTCCATTATGTCATTCTTAATCCAGTCTGTGCCAAAGGTAACTCGCGGATGGCGATCGCGAATATGTTCATCGCTTACTCGTGTGTCTATGGCTTGTTGAAATAAAGCAATGCGCGTTTCGTGCCAAAGTCGTTTTCCGAACAATAAAGGAGAATTCACAGCACTAGCTAAAACAGGTCCTGCTATAGCTTGTGCAATATTGTATTTTTTTG
>WGDF01000284.1 GCA_015493405.1 Flavobacteriaceae bacterium | reverse complement strand
GGCTTAGGATTTCATCTCCAAGCACAAAAAGTGACCATATCCGGCAAAGTTACCGATGAAAACCGACAACCGCTGATTGGTGCTGTAGTGGCTATTCCGGCAATTTCTCAGAAAAAAGCAACTGATTTTAAAGGTGTTTTCAATTTTGAGGTTCTACCGGGCAAATACACTTTAGTTGTGTCCTATACCGGCTACCGGACCCAAAAGATCGTCGTTGTAGCACAGCGTTACACTGATTTGAATATACAATTGCAACCTCAAGCCGAACGATTAGATGAAGTGGTTATCAATGCGGTTAAAGCGACATCCGATATGCCGGTGGCGCAAACCAATGTTTCAAAAAGTTTGTTACAAGAACAGAATTTAGGTCAGGACGTGCCTTATTTACTGGAAATGATGCCGAGTGTCGTGGTGACTTCCGATGCCGGATCCGGTGTAGGTTATACGGGTATCCGTATTCGGGGCATCAGCTCGCAGCAAATCAACGTGACCCTGAATGGCATACCTTTCAACGATCCCGAATCACAGAGTGTCTATTGGGTTGATATTCCCGATATGGCTGCCAACACGCAAAATTTACAAATACAACGTGGTGTGGGAACTTCGACTTTCGGGACCGGTGCTTTCGGTGCCAGTTTAAACTTGCAAACCGATCGCATTTCAAAAGAAGCTTATGCCGGTATTCAAGCAACTTATGGTAGTTTTAACACTAAAAAATATGGGATTAAGGGTAGTACAGGTTTGTTGCATAAGCATTTTTCTTTTACGGGACATTTTTCCAAAACGACTTCTGATGGTTATATTGATCGGGCTTCATCCGATCTGAAGTCTTATTATGTGTCAGGGGCTTACAAGGATGAAAAAAATACGCTGAAAGCAATCATTTTCGGGGGGCATGAAAAAACGTATCAGGCTTGGTATGGTGTTGATAAAGCGACATTTGAAACTAATCCTACTTTTAATTATGCCGGTGCTATTTATGATAATAACTGGAATATTATCGATTTTTATGATAACCAAATTGACAATTATCGGCAAGACCATTACCAATTGCATTTTAATCATCAATTTAATCAAGATTTACAATTGAATTTGGCCACTCATTACACTTATGGACGGGGTTATTATGAACAATACAAACAAGGTCAGGATTTTGCCGATTATGGTTTTGCTCCGATTTCCATTAATGGTCAAACGATTGATCAAACAGATTTGATTCGTCGCAAATGGCTTGATAATAATTTTTATGGCGTCGTAGCTTCATTAAATTATAAAACTGAAGTAGGGCATTATATTTTCGGATTAGCGGTAAATAAATATGACGGTAAACATTTCGGAAGGGTTATTTGGGCACAATATGCCTCCGATAGCAAAATACGACATCAATATTATGACAATACGGGTCTTAAGAAGTCGGTAAATGGTTTTGCTAAAGCAGTTTATGATTTAAGCAATCGGTTTAAATTGTTTACCGATGTGCAGTTTAGAAGAATTAGTTATAATGTTGATGGAACCGTAGCTTGGCAAACGCCTTGGAATTTGTCCGATGATTTGTTTTTTATCAATCCGAAACTTGGTTTGTATTATGATTTGAATTCTGCTAACGATTTTTATGTTTCTATAGCTCAAACGCATCGTGAACCCAATCGAGATGATTATCAAAATGCTACCGATGACAAACCCAAACCCGAAACGCTCAATGATATTGAAGCCGGTTGGAAATATAAAATGAACAGATTACAAGCTGAAGTTAATTTATATGGAATGTTTTACCGCGATCAATTGGTATTAACCGGACAAATCACCAATGTTGGCGATCCTATTCGCAAAAATGTAGGTGAAAGCCATCGAATTGGTTTGGAAGCACAATTAGGCTTTCGAGCCACCAAACAAATTACGATTCAAGGAAATTTAAGTTTAAGCGATAATCGCAATAAAACCTATGTGGCGCGTGAGAACGGACAATTAAAAACTTATAAAAATACCAAGATTGCATTTGCACCGAGCCTCATTGGAGCAGGTATGTTGACTTATAAACCCTTAAAAGAATTAAAGCTGCAAGCCATTACCAAATTTGTCGGTTCGCAATTTATGGATAATCGAAATATTTCTGCATCAAAATTGGATGCTTATTGGATAGAGAATCTTATGTTTTCTTTTCAAACAGGTCCAAATAAATGGTTCAAAAATTCGGCTCTGACTTTAAAACTGAACAATGTATTTAATAAAAAATATGCTTCAAACGGCTATATGTGGGGTGACGATCCTTATTATTTTCCACAAGCGGGTTTTAATATATTGGCCGGCATGAATTTGACTTTTTAATCTTATTTCGACAAACAAACATAGACGGCGGCGGTTTCAATACATATGGAACTGCCGTTTTTCTTTAGACTGCGTTGAACCGAAGATTTAACCGGGGCCTTTCATTTTAAATCCGTAACTTTGTGGCATGAAAAATAATATTATATATGGCTTACATCCTGTGATGGAGGCGATTAAATCAGGTAAGCAAATTGACAAAATATTTGTCCAAAATACCTTAAAAGGGCAGTTGTCTCAAGAGCTATTGAGTTTATTAAATGCCAAAAAAATAAACTACAAAAGTGTTCCTATTGAGAAGCTTAACAAGCTCACTCGTGAAAATCATCAAGGCGTGGTAGCTTTTACCAGTCCGGTACAATTTGTTGTTTTAGAAAGTGTCTTAGAAAAAGAAACAGACAGACCCAGAACTTTGATCTTACTTGACGGCATTACTGATCCGCGTAATTTCGGCGCCATTATCAGAACGGCAGCCGCAGTATCTGCCGATGGGATTATTATTCCTGAAAATAACAGCGCACCGGTCAATGAAGACACCGTAAAAACATCAGCAGGTGGCATATTTAAAATTCCAATAATAAAAGTTAAGCATTTAAAAGACGCCATTTTTTTATTGCAGGCTCATGATATAAAAATAATTGCAGCGACTGAAAAAACTAAAAACTTGGTTTACGATGCAGATTTGAAATCGGATTATGCACTTATTATGGGTAGTGAGGGTAAAGGCATCAATAAATCGCTTTTGAGCTTAAGCCCCGAAAAAGTTAAATTGCCTATGTCTGATGAAATTGATTCACTTAATGTTTCAGTAGCGTGTGGTATTATCCTATATGAGGGTGTGCGGCAACGGCTTAAAAAATAAAAAGTGTCTCTTTTGGAAGACACTTTTTTAAATATGGATTTTTAATTCTTTTATAAATGAATCGTTCTGACTGTTCCGTTTGGAAAGGTTAAGGTTGCGATGTTGTCACAAGTCCCATTTCCAAAGTCCAATATGGCGGTATGATTATTTTTAGTAATTTCTATAGAACCGCTGACAAAATGACGGCAAGGCACTTCACGTCTTAAAGGCTGGATTATAACTGCATCTAAAATGACACCGTTACGTCTGACAATATGTGCATTTCCGGTTACTAGAAAAACATCATCATTGTGAGCAGGTGTGCCAAAACCGGCAGCCCATACTCTGGTTCTTACACCTGAACGACTGGCTGTATCTCCATTGGGAAATGTGACTGTAAAATCATAATTATGCGTAATTTGCGGATTGTTATTAGCATTTATTTCACGGGTAAAATCAGACTGCCCTTCAATCTTAATATCATTGACATAAAATTGGTCAAAGCTTAAGGTTCCGGTTATAACGTGAGCGGTTAAATCTCTATTACGGGTTATAATGACTGTTCCTTTATATGTATTGCCATTTGGCATAGTGCAGCCATTGGCATCAAATTGCCAAGTTATAGTAACAGAAGAACCATTAATAACAATAGTTTGTGTTACACAAGAAGGCAATTGTTCCACGCTCCGATTTGCAGTGGCATTAAAACCATAAATATCAAGCATATCCAGAATGTCATCTGATGCAGCATCTGAGGCTACGATTTCTTGTGCTTCATCATCGGAAATATCCGATTGCGAATCTGTATTGGTGTCTTTTTTACAATTTTGAAGTAAGACCAGACTAAATAAAGCCAAGAATAATAAACTGATTTTTTTCATTTTTAATATTTTTTTGGGTTTTTATATTGATAGGACTATTTTAAACGCAAAAGGTTTAATGATATTTTAAAACTGGTATAATTTAACATTTAAAAGGCTTATTTTTTGAAAATCAGCTCTTGTTTTTAACTTACCAAAATAATAAAATTGATGTATCTTTGCTCATAGACTCAGTTTAAAAATGGAATCAGATATTATCATCATTATCAGTTTACTCTTGCTATCGGCCTTTTTTTCAGGTATGGAAATTGCTTATGTCAGTGCCAATAGGGTGCAGTTGGCGCTAGACAAGCAGAATGATAGTTTGATTGCCAGAATTTTAAAGAAATTAACCCAAAAACCATCTGATTTTATCACTACAATGTTAGTAGGAAATAATATTGCTTTGGTCATTTACGGTTTTTTTATGGGCGATATTATCATCAAATATTTAAGGCAATTTTGGCCTAATATCAGCAATTTTAACGAGTTGTTATTACAAACCCTGATTTCCACTTTGATTATTTTGTTTACGGCAGAATTCTTACCGAAGGTTATTTTCCAACTCTACTCCAACAAATTATTACGGTTTTTTTCTGTGCCGGCTTATTTAATCTATGTTATTTTTTGGCCGGTTACTCAATTCATTTTAAAGCTTTCCGATTGGATTTTAAAAATTTTCTTTAAAACCAAGACAGATGATGTGCAAGATGCCGTAACTAAGGTTGAATTGGCAAAATTTATTTCCCAAAAGCTTGAACATGCCGAACATCAGGAAGGCACGACAGATAAAGAGTTGGAAATACTCAATAATGCCTTTGATTTTATCGATGTGAAAGCCCGCGAAATTATGATTCCACGTACTGAAATTGTGGCTATTGAGGATAATGAAAGCATTGAGACGCTTAAACAAAAATTTATTGAATCAGGCTTATCCAAAATTATAATTTATCACAATAATATTGATGATGTTACGGGTTATGTGCATTCTTTTGAATTGTTTCAAAGACCGAAACGAATCAAATCTATCGTACGTGAAGTGTTATTTGTCCCCGAGACCATTCCCATCAATGAGTTACTCAAATCGATGACTAAAAAGAAGAAAAATATCGCGATTGTTTTAGATGAATACGGAGGAACTTCTGGCTTGATTACGCTGGAAGATATTATAGAAGAAATTTTTGGAGAAATAGAAGACGAGCATGACAAAAATGAATTATTTGAAAAGCAAATAGATGAAAACACTTTTATTTTATCAGGGCGACATGAAATAGAAGATTTGAATAAAAAATATAATTTAGATCTGCCCGAAGACGATTCTTATGAAACTTTGGGAGGCTACATTCTACATGAAATAGGGGAAATTCCTGAAGAAAATGACGCTTTTGACTTGGATGGAAAATTTCATATCAAAATAAATAAAGCCAATCAAAAACAAATTCAAAAAGTCGTCTTAACCAAATTGGACCCCGATCATGAATAAACCATTTTTTGATGTTTTTAAAATGCTTAACTTAAATTTTATTATTTTAAAATGAAGACAACCTATTACTGTCAAAATTGCGGTGCTCAATATTCCAAATGGATGGGGCAATGTTCGGCTTGTAAACAATGGAATACAATTGTAGAAGAAGTGGTGTCCAAAAAGGAAGCTAAATCCGGCATAAAATCAGGTAAGAGTCGGCTGGTAAAATTGTCAGATATAGATACAACGGCGGAATACCGTATTCCGACTCAAAACGAAGAACTTGATCGGGTATTAGGCGGTGGTGTCGTGCCGGGAAGTGTCATCTTACTCGGCGGCGAGCCCGGAATCGGCAAATCGACCTTGATGTTGCAAGTAGCTTTGCAATTGCCTTTAAATACTTTGTATATTTCAGGCGAAGAAAGCCCCAAACAAATACGGATGCGTGCCGAACGTATTGGTATAGATGCCGGACAGATGAAACTCTTATTTGAAACCAATGTGCAAAAAATCTTGCATACCTTATATGAAGAGCAGCCGCAAATTATAGTGATTGATTCCATTCAAACCTTACATACCGATTTGATTGAATCTTCTGCCGGCAGTATTTCACAAATACGTGAATCGGCAAGTGATATCATCAAATATGCCAAGCAAACCAATACTCCTGTTTTTATTATTGGCCATATCAACAAAGAAGGTCAAATTGCAGGGCCCAAAGTATTGGAGCATATGGTAGATACGGTTTTGCAGTTTGAAGGCGATCGGAATCATTTGTTTCGCATATTAAGAGCTCAAAAAAATCGTTTTGGCGCGACGCATGAAATTGGAATTTTTGAAATGTTCGGCAAAGGATTACGCGAAATAAAAAATCCATCAAAACTTTTGCTGAGTTCTCATAATTCTGCATTGAGCGGCACGGTCATTGCGGTTGCTATGGAAGGTATTCGTCCTTTGTTGATTGAAGTTCAAGCGCTGGTCAGTCCTGCCGTTTACGGGACGCCGCAACGTACCACGACCGGTTATGACATCAAACGCTTGCATATGATTCTGGCAGTTTTAGAAAAACGTATGGGAATCAAACTATCGGGAAAAGATGTTTTTTTAAATATTACCGGTGGCATTCGCATTGATGATCCTGCTATAGATTTGGCTGTTGCAGCAGCAATTTTATCATCTAATAATGACATTCCGGTTTCGGCACAATGGGCTTTTATAGGCGAATTGGGACTGACCGGCGAAGTGCGTCCCGTAACCCGAGTTGCACAACGGCTTTCCGAAGCGGAAAAACTCGGATTTGAACGGGTTTTCCTATCCAAGCACAATAAAATTAACCCTAAAAATTATAAAATTGCCCTTAATGGTATTGGAGAAATACAAGATTTAGGGCCTATTTTAAGTTAGAAGAAACTTTGAGAAAATACAATTGAATTGGGACGATATAACCAATATTTAACTT
>WGDF01000283.1 GCA_015493405.1 Flavobacteriaceae bacterium | reverse complement strand
TTATAGTTTTCCAAAAATTTAATGTCTCCGGTAAAAAAAGCGATTTGGTCAAAGGACACATTTTTGCGTCGGAGTTCATTTTCTCCCATATCCTTAATAATGTCAAGGTAATTGACCAAGCCTTGAATTCCTAATTTTTGGTTTGTGATAGGCTTTTCTTGTTTTTGCAAAGCGGTATAAATAGCTCTTTTTAATTCTACTGCATTGATGCGCGGTTTGGTCTTGACCAAATATTGTTCATGATGTGTTGCCAAAGCTTTGGCAAAAAACATATCATTATCAAAATCGGTAACATAAATAAAAGGAATGTGATAAGTCTCATAAAGCATCTTCCCTAAATCGATACCCGAGAGTGGGCCTTGCAACTTAATGTCCAGCAAGACCAAATCGGGGCGTTTGGACTTGATTTGATCTAAAGCTTCGGCAACGCTGGGTGTATAATCACTTATGATAAAGGATTCTTTGGCCAAAATCTTTTTCATTCGATGAAACAAAACCGCTTCATCTTCGACTATGAGAATATGTTCAGTCAATTTTTTAGTGTTTTAGCTGTGTTGTGAAAATTTTTATAAAACATTTCCAAAAAGAAATGAAGGGAAGTATCTTCCAAAACCTAATTATCCTCAAAATTAATGAAAATTTCCTTTGATTGACTTCAATTTTCCTTTTTATTTTTACATTCTTTAAAATGGTTGGATATTTGTCTCAGCTACATTAAAGTTTCGTTTAGCTTAATGTAAGTTTGTTTGTTTGTTATCCTAAACTATCCGGCATATGGTCACATGTGCCGGATTTTTATTTTCCTTAATTCACCTGGAAATGTCCTTGAAAAAGTGCTGATTTTCCCTACAACTTGAAAGTCCTTATCGGTATTGCATATTTTTGATTAAAAATAAAACCTTGTTAAACCTTAGATTATGAAAAAACACATTTTACTTTTATTAATTCTTACCCTTAGTTTGAATTCCTGTATAAAAAGGGATGATAAAGGTGATACAATAGCCAATATCACTTTGTATAACAATAATAACAATTTATTGTCAGGATGGAAGGTTTATGCTTTTACTGATGAACATTTACGATTATATGGTTCTGATAGGACTTTCGCTGATAAAACGGTTGTAACAGATAGTAATGGTGTGGCAAAATTCATTTTAAATGACATTCAGGGGCTTTTTTCGAATGGCACCAGACAAGAGACCTTACATTTTTATGTTTATTATACGATTGGAACTAGTTCAACTGTTTACATGTCTCACGTATCAATCACTTTTGAAGAAGGAGACACGAAATCGGGAACAATCACTTTGCATTAATTTGTTGTTAACCTCAAAATATCCTAGCTTAATTTTAGTTAAATTGAAAAAAAATCTTGTGTGATATAATCTGTCATACAGGATTTTTTTATTATACAGATATACGTATCTTTGCATTTTAATTAAAATCAGCGTTTTTATGCAGTTATCCGAACAAGAAATGGTCAGAAGAGAATCTTTAAATAGATTGAGAGAGCTAGGAATTAATCCTTATCCGGCAGATGAATATCAAGTAACGGCCAAAATTGCCGATATTTTGAAGCATTTTGATGCATTTGAAGGTCAAGAAGTGCAAATTGCGGGCCGGATGATGAGCCGTCGGATCATGGGGAAAGCTTCATTTGCGGAACTTAAAGATGCGACAGGAAGGATGCAAATTTATGTCAATCGTGATGAATTGTGTCCGGATGATGATAAAACAATGTATAATACCGTTTTTAAAAAATTGCTTGACATCGGTGATATTATCGGGGTGAAAGGCGAAGTATTTAAGACCCAAGTAGGCGAGCCTTCCATTAATGTTAAAGAATTGACCGTATTGTCAAAATCTTTACGACCGCTTCCTGTTGTTAAGGTTGATGCAGATGGCAAGATGCATGATGCTTTTTCGGACCCGGAATTGCGTTACCGCCAACGTTATGTCGATTTAATTGTCAATGATAAAGTGAAAGATACTTTTATCAAACGCAGCAAAATCATCAATACGATGCGTAATTTTTTTAACGAGCGTGGGTATTTGGAAGTGGAAACCCCTGTTTTACAACCTATTCCCGGGGGCGCAGCAGCTCGCCCGTTTATCACCCATCACAATGCTTTGGATATGCCTCTGTATTTGCGAATTGCCAATGAATTGTATCTCAAAAGATTGATTGTTGGCGGATTTGATGGCGTTTATGAGTTTGCTAAAGATTTTAGAAACGAAGGTATGGATAAAACGCACAATCCGGAGTTTACCGTTATGGAACTCTATGTACCTTATAAAGATTACAATTGGATGATGGATACGACGGAGCAATTGCTCGAAAAAATCGCTCAAGAAGTTACCGGTGATACCAAAGTGAAAATGGGTGATCAAACCATTGATTTTAAAGCGCCTTATCCTCGGGTTCCTATTTTAGAAGCTATAAAAGAACATACAGGTTATGATTTGCAAGGTAAATCTGAAGGGGAGATCAAAGAAATTGCCAAAAAATTGGACATCGAAGTAGATGAAACTATGGGTGTCGGGAAATTGATTGATGAAATTTTCGGAGAAACCAGTGAGCATCATTATATTCAACCGACTTTCATTACCGATTATCCCAAAGAAATGAGTCCGTTAACCAAGGCGCATCGTAGTAAACCCGGTATGACCGAACGTTTTGAATTGATGGTCAATGGCAAAGAATTGGCTAATGCTTATTCTGAATTGAATGATCCGATAGATCAACGGGAACGTTTTGAAGAACAATTGCGTTTGTCCGAAAAAGGCGATGATGAAGCTATGTTTATTGACCAAGACTTTTTAAGAGCCTTGGAATATGGCATGCCGCCGACTTCCGGTATTGGCATCGGAATCGACCGTTTGACTATGTTTTTAACAGACAACGACAGTATTCAAGAAGTTATTTTCTTTCCGCAAATGAAACCCGAGAAAAAAGCGGTAGCCTTGACTGATGATGAAAAAGTCGTTTTGAAATTACTTAAAGAACAATCACCTATATTATTATCCGAATTGAAAGCTAAATCCGGCTTATCCAATAAAAAATGGGACAAAGCTATTAAAGGTTTGACTAAAAAGAAACAAGCTAAAGTAGAAAATACGGATGCCGGTTTGTTTGTGAAATTGCTTGATTAGGCAGACCCGATAGGTTTTTCAAACCTGTTAAGTCTTATAGGTTCTGAACTCAGACCTACTAGATTTTCGAAACCTAGCAGGTCTTAAATAATAAAAAAGGTCACCAATCGGCGACCTTTAATCATTTATAATATAAAGCTAATTTTGTTATTCTGCAGTTTCAGTTTCAGCAGGAGCTTCTCCTTCTGCTTTTTCAGCAGCAGCAGCGGCAGCTTCAGCTCTTTTAGCTTCAGCAGCAGCTTTGGCTTTGGCCTCAGCAATAGCTTTTTCATCTCTAATGGGTGTCACTTCAAATTCTAAATCCACGATTACATCTCTATGTAAACGAACTTTAGAGTCGTATTTACCGATTCTCTTAACACTACCACCAATGACATTGATAAATTTCTTTTCAATATCAAAACCTTCTTTAGCCAATATCTCAGCTAAGTTTTGGTTGTTTATTGAACCGAATAATTTATCGCCGGCACCTACTTTAGCAGGTATTTTGATTTGTAACGCTTTTAATTTATCAGCCAATTTTTGAGCTTCTTCCACTACGTGCTTTTCTTTAAAGGCTCTTTGTTTTAACTTTTCAGCTAATACTTTTTTGGCAGAAGGTGTTGCTAATACAGCATAACCTTGAGGAATCAAAAAATTTCTTCCATATCCGTTTTTTACCGATACAATATCATCGGTAAAACCTAAATTTTCAACGTCTTTTAATAATATAATTTCCATCGTTCCTTCTTTTTTATTTTAACATATCTCCAACATAGGGCATCAAAGCTAAATGACGCGCTCTCTTGATTGCTTTGGCTAATCTTCTTTGATATTTTAAAGAAGTTCCGGTGATACGACGTGGTAAAATTTTACCTTGTTCGTTGACAAATTTCATTAAGAAATTGGGGTCTTTATAATCAATGTATTTAATGCCGTATTTTTTGAAACGGCAATATTTCTTTTGATTGGGCTTAACCTCAATATCCAATTGGGTTAAATATCTGATTTCAGATTGTTTTCCTGAGCTTTGATCTATGCCAGCCATAATCCTTATTTTTTAGATTCTTTAATTTGTTCTCTTCTTTTTTCAGCCCATTCTGCGGCATATTTGTCCAATTTGGTAATCAAATGGCGCATCACACGTTCGTCACGTCTAAACATAAGATCTAAGTCTTTAACAGCTTCCGGGTCTAATTTGAATTCAATCAAATTGTAAAATCCGGTTTTCTTGTGTTGAATCGGGTAAGCTAATTTTTTAAGCCCCCAATCTTCTTTCCAAATTATCTCGCCACCTTTGGAAGTTAAAAAATCCTCAAATTTCTTAACTGCTTCCTTTACCTGATCATCAGATAAAACGGGAGTTAAAATGAAAACAGTTTCATAATGGTTCATAATCTATTTTTTAAATTTAATTGGCTGCAAAGATATAAAATATTTTAGCAAAAACGACTTATTTTTTGATAAATTGCTTTGAGACTTTAAATTTCTCATTTTGAAGGCTTAAGAAGTAAGTCCCCTTTCGTAGAAAAGACACATCAATTCGATTATTTTTCAGGTGTGCCGGATAAGTTTTTCCCAATATATCTATGATTTTGGCTTGGTCAAATTTATACTGATCAGATATTATTTTAATAAAATTGCTAGCTGGATTGGGATATATTTTAATTTTATCAGCAGCTATTTTGTGCATAGCATTGGTGTTTTCAGGAATAGAGGTCGAACCGGTTTGAATATAATCTCCTGATGTTGAGCCGTTTCCATTAGCCATATTGACGGCAAAATATAAAGTTAAATCGCCTTGTAAACTTGCTGGTGCAGTCCAATTAAATGTCCATTGTGATTGGGTGTTGCCGGCTGATGTATGGGTGATATAAGTATTACTTTGTATGGCTTGCGTATTGCCATCCACATTGTTAAATACGCCTTGTTTTTGATGGCCCGCATCTTCTACACAAGCTTCAAAACCTTTTTTGGCGGTGCTGACATTGGAAACGCTTAAAGTCAGCTGATAAGTCTGCCCGGCTTGGTAGCCATCTGCCGGAATCCCCGCAACATCAAATGCCGGAGAATAGCCACTGCCGCTATAGGAATGACATGAGGTGCAAGTTGCACCGTTATCACCCGGAGAGCCTGTGTGGCCCGAAGGTGCTCCGCTCGAATAGGATAATAATAAATATAGGGGCAGTAATAAGATGAGAAAATAAGCTCTTTTTTTCATAGTTTCATTTATTTTGATTAGGAAGCTAATATACAAAAAATGAGCAAACACAAAAAGCCTGCTAAACAGCGAGCTTTAGGTAACCGTAAAAACAGTTTGAGTTATTTTTTATGTCTGGGTTCAGTTGATACAGACAACTTCTTTCTTCCTTTGGCACGACGACGGGCTAAAACCTTACGACCTTCTTTAGTTTCCATTCTTTCACGAAAACCATGTTTGTTTCTTCTTTTCCTTTTGGATGGTTGATAAGTCCTTTTCATAATTACGTTCTATTTATAAATACTTTTTGTTTCCAAGCTCTTCAAATACCATTTTGGTATTGATAAAAAATTTTCTGCAAAGCTATGAATTATTTTTGAAAAAAAAAGTTTTTTTCCGATAAACTTATGAATCCATACAAAGGTGTAAAAATTATTTTTTTTATAAACAAAATAACCTTTTATGTGTTTCCTTATTAAAATAATGTTAAAAAATATCGTGATATTTAAAAATGCACTTTCATAATTGATTTTAATGATTTTTATCATTTTTTGTAAGTTTTTTTATAACTTTGCTACCTCATAATGTTTGATGGACTTAATTTTAATTGGTCGGTCTCACATTTAAAAAAGTTACGCAATGAAAAACTGTAATCTTTGTTTAATTCACCAATTAAACTCTTTTAAAAC
>WGDF01000282.1 GCA_015493405.1 Flavobacteriaceae bacterium | reverse complement strand
ATATAACCCTGATCAATCAATAAATCCACAAACAAAATAGTATCTTTTGCTTTTAAGGCATATTCTTTGGCTTTTTGATAAGCTTTATTAGACAAATCATATTGATTTTTATAATAACAAACATCACCATACTTATAATAAGACTTTGCCATCCAAAAGGGATCATTTATATTCCCAGCTTTGACAATGGCTTGCTGAACAAAAATAAAAGCAGAGTCAATATTGTGGCGCTGTAAATAAGTATCAGTCAACTTGAGTTGTAATTTAACCCTTTCCCCTTCTTTTGAAGTGCGTGTTTTGGCTTGCTGCTTATGCTCCGGACTTATACCATTACCAAATATTAAGCCTTGCATTCCTATAAAAAATAAAAGTAATTTCAGTTTCATACTAAAATTTTAAAAAAATCTATTTTATAAATTATGAGATGCATATTAATAAATTCTGCATCGTTAATCCCTAATTATTTGAATGTTTATAAAAAAACAAGCTCATGAGTACCGTTTGAGTACTGTATTATTACTGTTTGATGACGGCTGAAATTTTTACACCAAATCAAGAGCCTTTACATTTACATTATCAAATATACTAAAAATTTGATAATAATTTATTAACCTAAATCTTAATTTGTTATGAAAAAAATTATCTTAACACTCAGTATGATGTTGCTATCCTATTTTGGGTATGGACAACATATCGGGCAATATTACACTTTGCTCGAAAGTACAGGAACTTACGAAAGTCTTACCAATGCCAATTATATGTATTCCGGACAGGATATAGATGATGGACAGTTTCAAACTAGCATTCCGTTTACCTTTAACTACAATGGCGATCATTATACCAGTTTATACATCGGTATAAACGGAGCCATTTCATTTAGTTCCAGCACGGTATTTTATGGAAATCACTTAGACAGTACCAATTCACGGGACGACAACATTGTAGCACCGCTTTGGGATGATATGTATATCCGCTCGGCGGACGGCGGCTATATTGCTTACAAAACCATTGGCACTTCACCACACCGCAAATTTGCTATCGAATGGGTAAACGTTAGCTGGCGTAACGCCGGTAGTACGGTTACCTTTAAAATGGAACTGGAAGAAGGTACCAATAATATATATTTCTATTATGGTCCGAATAATTCGACCGAAACACAATCTGCCAGCATCGGGATGAAATTTGACCGTTATGCTGACAATACACACAATTTTTTAAGTTTGACACCAACTGTACCGGCAAGTGTCGATTACACAACAGCTAACAATAGTATTTCCTCATCTGCTTATCCGGGCGAAGGACGCATCTATGCTTTTAAACATAAAACTTATGTACCTGACACTCAATTGGAAAGCAAAATAGAAACCTATTCTTCCGCCAGTGATGGCACTTATCATAATGGCTATGTTTTAACCCGCGGGCTATTAGGATTTTACACCACCGATTTTTCAAGTTTGAACATTGCCGATGCCACCGGTGTGGAAGATATGAAAAATCTGCAACAGGCAAAATTTGCACATAATCAACTATCAGCTATTCAATTTTACCCATACAATACGGCTTTGTCGCAGGTTGATATTTCAAATAACCAATTTACACAAGCGCCGGATTTGTCCAACTTTGCCACGCAAATAGTAGAACTCAAATACGGCGATAACCAATTATCGGAGTTGGATGTAAACGCTCTGACTTCATTAACACGTTTGTGGTGTAACGATAACCAATTGGAAAGCTTAAAAGTCCAAAACGGTAACAATACCAATTTTACCGAGTTTCATGCCACCGGCAATCTGCTTTTGGGGTGTATTGAAGTGGATAATCCTACATATAGTCAAGCCCATTGGATGGATATTGACAGCGGTGCCGGATTTTCTACCGACTGCCACTACGGAGAAACTTATGTGCCGGATACCAATTTTGAACATTATCTCGAAACGCATCACATTAATTACGGTGGACAAATTTCTACCGTTAATGTAGGCGATCCGAACAGTATGGGTAACGGCGTGGACGGTGACCATTATGTAACCACGGCAAATATTCAACACAATTATAACACAAAATTGGATATGCCCGGATTGAATATCAGTGATTTGACCGGTATTAAAGATTTTGTTTCG